>JBNMLY010000021.1:0-24094 GCA_050875065.1 Otoolea sp.
ACCCTTATTAAAATGCACTTTTCCCTTCTCGCCTATTCCTTACTTTTCCAGCGGCTCATTCAATTTCTCCGTCCCCGGCAGCACAAACCGTCCGCCCGCGATGATATTTACGCTCGTTCCGTCCGGATGAATCGCCTCGATCGTATCCAGCTCGGAGTACGGGATCGTGATATCCGTATGACAGCCAAAATATGCCTCCTGCGGATCCTCCTTGCGCTTGGCTGAAATCTCATTCTCACGCGCCACCATCTCGCGGCCGTCCGGGTTATGGACCGGGCAGTCCTCCATCCAGCTATAGCAGGTATCGCCCACCGCAAAGTGAGGTCCCATCTTCTCAGCAATCAGGATCGGGAATTTGTCGAGAATGCCGTAGCGCAGCGCCACCTCGTATGCCGTTGTGTTGGTACCGATCGCAAACTCGCCCATCGGCAGCGTCTCATGATTTTTGAGAATCATCTGTTTCACTAACGCCTTGTTTTCCTCTTCTGTCTCAAAATTTTTGCACGTGTAAGAGACCGCGATACCATTTTCAAACCGGATTTCCAAATCCTTGAACTGAAATTCCCCGATATAGACGCTGCCGACGTGCAGCAGGCCATTCGTTCCGGCAAGCTGCGGGGAGGTAAAGACTTCTCCGACCGGAATGTTCACATCCGCCACGCAGTTTTCGAAATTCGACTGTTTTGCCGGGTCGGCAAGCGGATGAAGCTGCACAGTCAGATCCGTATGATTTCCGCCGCGTCCGCTGATGTGTACATGATCCGCCTTGTCGAGTTCGTTGATCATGATCTGCTGGATATCGCGGTACAGCTCATAGTCCAGCGTATTGATGCGGATCGTCTCCTTGAAGATCGCCTCAAATTCCGGGCCGATCTCCGGAAGCGGGAACGCAATGATCGTGAAGCTCGTCTCCGTACCCGGAATATACGCGTCCACAATCTGCATCGCCTCATTGCTGTACGATAACAGCAGTTTTTCCTGTTTTTCGCTCAGTGAAAATGCTGCTTTCGTATTGACCGGCTCAAATCCAGCTTCGCCAAAGGTTTCCACTACGGCCGGACCCGCATACACCGCCGCCAGCTCCTTGTACGTCTCATACGCCACCTTTAAAACCGACAGCTTCCGCTCGCGGAACGCCTTGTCCAGATACGCCGCATTGTCATAGCGGTGATCGTACTCATACTGACGATTCGCCGGTGTGCCATAGTAGCCGTTTGTGCGCGTTGCCATCCGGTTCACCGTACCGATGGAAGCGCGGGCGATGATCGGCTCCAGACCAAGCTTGCGGAAATTCTCCACCGCCATCCGGATCATGCGCTCAAATCCGATGTGATAGCGGATCTGCACCGTTTTCTTGCCCTCATAGCTGCGCCCGGTCGCCGCAAATCCCTTGCGGTAGCCCTCTGTGTAGGTATCCGCCATCCGGCGCACCGTCTCCTCCGGCAGCCCGTTCATAAACCGTGCCGTCGCAAGCTCTGTCTCCGAGATATACTCGCCAAACCGGTACAGGTAGCGCAGATCGCTTAAATCACTGTCCATGATGATCGATTTTCCAAAATCCAGCGACGGATCCAGCGTCTCACGCACCCGCCACGGAAGCATCCGATCACAGTAATCACTGACAAAGTAGTAGAGCGGTTCGCGAAGTTCCGCCACCTCCGGCGTTCCGCCTTCAAACAGATTGTAAACCTCGATAAACAGCTCTTCCAAAACCGTCACGTCCACCAGACGGCTCTCATAGGCGTAAACAATCGCGCTGCGGATCTCCGTATAGAGAAATGACAGCCACGGGCCATAGTCCTCGCCCAGCTCGCCCGCCGCGTAGTCGGGGTTTGCAAAGCTCTTTTCGTACGCCCCCGGGAGTATATCCGCATACAGCGTCCGGTTAAATTCTGCTGCCTCCTCCTGCGTCATCGCCGCCAGCGTCCCATCCATCTGTTTCTGGAAGGTTTCTTCGATCAGCTCGATAAACTGGGCGGTGCGCTCAAAAAATGCCCGGTACGGCGCTTCTACCGTCTCTTCTTCCCGCATCCGTCCGATGCGCTCCATCGCCAGCTCGTGGCGCTCCGCAACTGCCTCATTTTCTTCTTTCAAAAGTTCCCAATATTTCATTTCCAGAGTTTTCCCTCCTTCTGCCATCGCCAAATTCAATTTCACACGTTCCGGCTGACATCATGCCACCGTTTCATCATCCATCCGTCACTTCCCCCACCGGCGTTTCGTTCGTCTGGCTTTCCAGTCAAGCCACACACAAAAACTGGGCATTCTTAACCTCGGATGCCAATCAAAACCGTCACAACCCACCAGATAACCAGAAGTCCCGATAAAATCGTTCCGATTTTCGCAAATATATAATTTTTTTCTTCTTCTTTAAAAGATTTCCATCCGTACATCAGCGACGCCACGGAAAATAAAATGCTCGAAAAGCACATCGACAGCGCACCGACCGGCGTATTGCCCTGGTTGCGGACACTGAACACCATCCCTGCCACGCACAGCAGCAGGCCGACGCCCGCCAGCCCCAGACAGAGATAGCCGTGTTCCGCCATCGGCTTGCGGATATAGGAAATCCGGTTATCTGTTTGACGTCCCATGCAGACACCTCCCAATCGCGCGGGTGATCCACTGGCAGAGATAGCCAGCGATTCCACCCAGCGTATTTAAAAACATATCATCTACATCAAAGCTCCCTACCTTGAACACGAGCTGAATCGTCTCGATGCTCAGGGTCAGAAGAAAGCTCAGAATCAACATCAGGTACCATTTTCCAAATCTCGGACTGATGATCGGCAGAAAAAATCCAAACGGCATGAAGCACACCACGTTGCCGACCGTATTTAACAGAAATGCCTCTGTCCCAACTATATCTCGATAGATATAAAACCGCTTGATTTCCTTAAATAAAACGAGATTATACGCATACTCCACGTGCGGCGCACGCCCAAACCCGTCCGAGAAAAACATAAAATATATAAGAAGCACCAGGTATGCGACAAAGAAAATCCAGCACACCTTCTGATGCGTTTTTGTCCGTTTCCACATAATTCCCCACATAAAGCGTCAGAAATGAGAAAAACCGTACACCGTCTCCGGGCATACGGCCTTTCTCTTTCGACTAAGCACATTCGCTCTGTTTCAAATACAAATTTAGAATGTAATATCGGATTTGCGTTTCAGTAAAAACGCACCGCTGACGATCGCCATCACGCCGGCCGCCAGTCCCACTGTGATAATGACACTTCCTATCACAATATTAATCACACCGGTTCCCTGCATTGTTTTGTAGATCTTTTCCATCTCGATCCGCTCCTTTTTACACACTGTCATAGGATATTTTCAGTTCCAAAAATGCCAGTCCGAGAATCCCTCTATTTTGCACCGTACTGCTCGTAATATGCGTCAATCGCTGCTTTCAGGGTATCATCGATCACGACCTTGCCCTGGCATTCCTTGTTGTACAGACACTCTACGACGTCTGCCATCGATACGATCGCTGCGGTCGGGAAGCCGTACAGTTCTTTGATCTCATCCAGTGCACACTTCTCGCCCTTGCCGCGCTCCATGCGGTTTAAGGATACCATCAGGCCCTTGATCTCCACATCTGCCTGGGATTTCAGGATCGGGAAGGTTTCCTCGATGGATTTGCCGGAAGTGGTTACATCCTCGATGATGACAACGCGGTCGCCGTCTTTTAACTTGCTTCCCAGAAGGATACCGGTATCGCCGTGATCCTTCACCTCTTTTCGGTTGGAGCAGTAACGTACTTCCTTGCCGTACAGCTCGCTGATCGCCATCGAGGTCGCAACTGCCAGCGGGATTCCCTTGTAAGCCGGTCCAAACAGGACGTCAAAATCCAGACCATAGTTGTCATGGATCGCCTTTGCATAATACTCGCCCAGACGGCGAAGCTGTGTACCGGTTACATAAGCGCCTGCGTTCATGAAGAACGGGGATTTACGTCCGCTCTTTAAGGTAAACTCGCCAAACTTGAGCACTTCGCTCTCTACCATAAAATTGATAAATTCCTGCTTATACTGTTCCATCATACTCTCCTATCTTACCGAACCGCACCAATCAGTTCATGTATATCTTCAATGCCGTATTTCTCCATGTAGGCGTCGATGCCCTTCACGATCTCCTCCGTCGCATACGGATTGTGGAAATTCGCCGTGCCGACCGCAACCGCGCTGGCACCTGCCAAGATAAACTCGATCGCATCGTCCGCAGTCATGATGCCGCCCATGCCGATGATCGGAAGCTTGACTGCCTGCGCCACCTGGTAAACCATGCGGACTGCCACCGGTTTCACGGCCGGGCCGGACAGACCGCCTGTACGGTTGGCTACCGCAAAGGTTCTGCGATTGATATCAATCTTCATACCGGTTAAGGTGTTGATCAGGGACAATACATCCGCACCGCCCGCCTCGGCTGCCCTCGCCATCTCTGTGATGTCGGTGACATTCGGACTGAGTTTCATGATGATCGGCTGTTTCGCATGGCGCTTTACCTCTCGGGTGATCGCCTCCACCGCCTTCGGATCCTGTCCAAACGCGATGCCGCCCTCCTTGACGTTCGGACAGGAGATATTGATCTCCAGCATATCGACCGGCTGGCTCGCCAGTTTTTCCACTACATCGACGTAATCTTCCGTCGTTTTTCCACACACATTGACGATAATCTTCGTATCATACTGGCGCAGGAACGGGATATCTCTCGATGCAAATAAATCGTATCCCGGATTCTGTAAGCCGATCGCGTTGATCATGCCGCCGTACACCTCCGCGATACGCGGGGTCGGGTTGCCCGGCCACGGCACATTGGCCACGCCCTTTGTCACGACCGCACCGAGCTTGTTCAGATCTACCATCTCGCCGTACTCAGCTCCCGAACCAAAGGTTCCGGACGCCGTCATGACCGGGTTTTTAAGCTCTACCCCTGCAAGATTGACTGCCATCTGTCTCATAATTCTACCTCCTCGGCTAAAAATACGGGACCATCCTTGCAGATCCGCTTATTGTGTACGTTGCTGTGGTGGTCTACGTCCTTCGACTTGCAGACACACGCCAGACAGGCACCGATTCCGCACGCCATCTTCTCCTCCAGGGAAATATAGCACTTGATGCCCTTTTCTGCCGCATACTCCTTGATGGCACGCAGCATCGGGGTCGGTCCGCAGGTATAGATCACATCGGCTGTCAGGTTGTGTTCCCGGATTGCGTCCAGGACATTGCCCTTCGTACCGACGCTTCCGTCCTCCGTCGCTACAAAGACCTCTCCATACGCCTCAAACTCATCCCGAAGGAAGAGATTCTCATCCCGGTATCCTAAAATAATCTGCTTTTCACAGTTTAACTGTTTTGCCATCTCTAACATCGGCGGAACACCGATACCGCCGCCGATCAGGAATACATTTTCGCCCTCCTGCGGGAAACCATTGCCAAGCGGTCCCATGATATCGATCGGGTCGCCGGAAACATATTTGGAAAATTCATCCGTTCCTTTACCGGCAATCCGGTATACGATCCGCAGACGTCCCTCGTCCGGGTCTGCCTCGCAGATACTGATCGGGCGCGGAAGAAGTCTGGAACCATCCTGGCTGTAGACCGAGATAAACTGTCCCGGTCTCGCCTCACTCGCCATATCCGTTCCAATCCACATGCTGAAAATGCCAGGTGCCAGTTCTTCCTGACTGTATACAAATGCTGTTTCTTTCTTCTGTGCCATTGGTTCCTCCTTACAGTACGCGTCCGATATCCGTGATCATGTCGATGACAGCCTGTCTTGATGCATCCGCAAAATGCTCCGGACCAAATTTCGCGTATGCGTCCTTCTTATACGCCGCGATGATGCCGCGGGAAGAATTGACGATCGCGCCCAGTCCATCCTCGTTGAAGCAGTATTTTAAGTCCTCTGCCGTACCGCCCTGTGCTCCGTAGCCCGGTACCAGGAAGTAGGTCTTCGGCATCAGCTTACGCAGAATCTTGCTCATCTCCGGGTAAGTCGCACCCACAACCGCGCCGACGTTGCTGTAATCGCCGTCCATGGAAGCCTCGCCCCACTCAACGACCTTCTCAGCTACCAGTTCGTAAAGCGGACGGCCGTCCACCAGGCGATCCTGGAACTCGCCGCTGGATGGATTGGAGGTTTTTACCAGTACAAAGATACCGCGGTCAGATGCGTTGCACTCGTCCACGAATGGTTTCACGCCGTCGGTTCCCAGATACGGGTTGACGGTCACATACTCGGTATTGAATGCGGAACAGGTCGTATTGCCAACCTTTACGCTGCCGAGATGACCGATTGCATAAGCAGCCGATGTGGAACCGATGTCGCCGCGCTTGATGTCTCCGATGACAATTAAGCCCTTCTGCTGGCAGTATTTGACGGTCCGGTCATAGGCTTTCAGGCCCTCGATGCCAAACTGCTCGTACATCGCAATCTGCGGTTTAACCGCCGGAATCAGATCCGCTGTCGCATCTACGATCGCACGGTTGAACTGCCAGATCGCCTCAGCCGCTCCTTCCAGTGTCTCTCCGAACTCCGCAAATGCTTTTTCCTTCACCTGCTCCGGGATATAGCTAAGCATCGGATCCAGTCCTACACAGATCGGTGCCTTTGTCTTCTGAATCTTCTCAATCAATTTACTAACCATCGCGTTCTCCTCCAAGGGTATCTCTCTCGTAATAATCAACTTATTTTATCATAAGTGGGGGACGCTTTCAAGGGCGCGAATACGACTAATTTCGCCGATTTTCGCGCTCACTTCATTTTCATTTACCAAATCTGTTTATTTAGAACTACTTACCAAATACTTGGTAAAAAATAGACTCCTGCATAGCGAAAATATCGGCTGATACCATTTTCTTAACCTTATGGAACAAAATAATGCGTCTTGGCATATGCGCGGCCGTCTGCGACACGATTCTTCTTCGCATGAGTATACATCCGCAAGGAACATTTGAGGGTTCATGGGGCACTCCTCCCCATAAATAAAAACAGAGCTGACGCAAATCTATACGACAGCCCTTCTTTCCAAACTATTTTCTACTGGATAAACATCGCATCCCCAAAACTAAAGAACCGATATCTCTGCCGGATCGCCTCTTCATACGCCGCCAGCACGTGTTCTCTGCCCGCCAGTGCGGATACCAGCATGACGAGCGTGGACTCCGGCAGGTGGAAGTTTGTGATCAGGCAGTCCAGAATTTTGAACTGGTAGCCCGGATAGATGAAAATGTCGGTCCAGCCGCTGCATGCGCGGATCGTGCCGTCCTCGGCGGCTGCGGATTCGAGCGTCCGGCAGCTTGTCGTTCCAACGCAGATGATGCGTCCGCCGTTTTTCTTCGTCTCATTGATCATATTAGCAGCATCTTCTTCAATGCGGTAAAACTCTGAATGCATATGATGATCCAGTACATTCGAAACCTTGACCGGACGGAAGGTTCCCAGACCTACATGGAGTGTGACGTGCGCGATCTTGACGCCCATTTCCTGAATCTGTGCCAGCAGCTCTTTCGTGAAATGCAGGCCTGCTGTCGGTGCAGCCGCCGATCCTTCATGTTCTGCATAAACCGTCTGATAGCGGTTCTTGTCCTGCAGACGGTGTGTGATGTATGGCGGCAGCGGCATCTGGCCGAGTTTATCAAGAATCTCCTCGAAAATGCCCTCGTAGGAGAACTGAATCAGGCGGTTTCCCTCTTCTACCACATCAATGACGGTTCCCTTTAACAGACCGTCGCCAAAATTAATCACGGTTCCCGGCTTTGCCTTTTTGCCCGGCTTTACCAGCGTCTCCCAGATATCGTTCTCACGGCGTTTCAGAAGAAGAATCTCGATATGTGCATCCGTTCCCTCCTTGCTTCCGATCAGGCGCGCCGGGATTACCTTCGTATCATTGATTACCAGGCAATCGCCCGGATGGAGATAATTCACGATATCCTTAAACACCTTATGCTGCATCTCGCCCGTCTTCTTATCCAGCACTAAAAGCCGGGAAGAAGAACGATCTTCCAGTGGATCCTGTGCGATCAGCTCCTGCGGTAAATCATAGTAAAAATCTTTTATATCCATTCTTTCTGCCTCTTTATCTTTCTATACATATACTTTCACTTTGTATATAAATCACTTTATTTTATATCCTATATGCTATTAGCCATTTCTCTGTACTCCGGCATTCCCGTTTTCAGCTTTACATACCTTAAAAACTTTATTTTTTCATCCAAACGAATGCAATAAACCATTTTAAGGATTCAACGCTGCCGACTCTGTCTCATCCTGCATATACGACGCGCCCTGTTTCATAAACTCCACGCGCTCTTTCAGCGCCTCATCCTGCTCCATCGCCGCATCCATCGCTTCGTCCGTCTGCTTGCTCAGAAGCCGCACATCTTCATTGACCGACAGCTCTTCAAAATACTGCGTCAATTCTTCAGACATCTCTCCGTCATCAATCTGCCAGCTTCCATCCGCCGCCTGCACCGCGTAGATCCGCACTAGGCTCGGTGCCGGTGTCTCCACGCCGGTATACAAAATCTCATAGTACACATACGCCGCCATCTCGCCATCCCTAAGCCCCGGCGTCGTATAACATTTCACATTCTGATAGCCGGAAATATACTGCTTCTGCTCCTCAAATTCTTTCTGATAACGTTCTTTCTCACTCGTATCCTGTGAGGTAAACAGCTTCATAAACGTATCCATATCACAGTCGGAAATCGCCTGAAAATAGGTGTTCATCAGCTCCGTGATCCCCGGCTCGCCATTCTCTGTCAGAATACTTCCGCCAAAGTCCTGAATATATTCCTTCGTATCTGGTTCAATTACCATTCCAACGTCGTCTGTATCCACCATTTCCGCCGATGAACCATTCCTTTTCCCCAGAATGTCCGACACTTTTCCAGAAAACAGCGCCACCGCGCCAATCAGAATCAACAGAAAGGCCGCCGCAAGCAGCATCACATAGCGGCGCAGCTCCCAGTCTGTCCCACTCTTCCGGCTGCGTCCTGGTTTCTTTTTCGGTTCTTCCACCTGACCGCCTCCTGACTTAGATTTACCTGTATCATCCTATTATTATAGCGGCGATTTGGTTGCTCGGCAAGCGATATTTCCGAAAAAAAACTTGCAATTTTCTAAATATTATAGTATTATACAAGTAATGCGTCTGTAGCTCAGTGGATAGAGCGCCGGCCTCCGGAGCCTGAGGCGTAGGTTCGATTCCTATCAGACGCATTCTTAAAAAGCGACAGCGGAGATGTTTCTCAGCCGTCGCTTTTTGCGTTATGCGTGATTTTAAATCATAATCGAAGGAGGACTCTTCCCGTGGAACTCATACACGTTTCTGGAAATACAGACTGCCTGCTTGGCAAAACAGCCGTCGGCGTCTATCGCATCGATGACACCCGCTGCATCCTGTTTGACAATGGCTACTCAAAGGAATATGACGAGCTGGTTGACTCCCTGAAGGCCGCCGGACTGACCCCGGCCGGGCTGATCGTCTCCCACGCGCACATCGACCACCACGGCAACAGCAAGCGCCTGCGTGAAACGTTTCAGATTCCGTTAGCGATGTCACTTGGCGAAGCCGGACTCATCGCCTCCCAGGCGGCGCTGGAACGATACACCAACTATTTCGGACGTTCCGAAGAAGAAAAGATTTCCATTGACACCGAACAGCGCTGCCCGGTTGACTGTATCATTCAGCCGGAGGATACTTCCGTGACACTCTGCGGCGTAACCTTCCCGGTTCATCATCTGCCGGGGCATTCCCTCGACCACATCGTCATCGGCACACCGGACGGCGTCTGCTTCGCCGGGGACGCCCTCTTGACCGAAAATGTCCTGCGCCATGTCAAACTTCCATACTGCGACCACGTTGGTCTGGATCTGCAAAGCAAGGAAGCAATCACAAAATTGCCTTACCAGCACTGGATTTTATCACACAAAGGTCTATTTGAGGGCAATATCCGGGAACTGGCAAGCAAAAATATGGATCTCATCCGTCTACGTCTCGCAGAACTGGCAGACCTATTGCAGACGCCGATGACGCGCGATGAATTTTATCAGGCCAGCCGCCGCCTGATCGGGATGCACATCGGCACCTACGACCAGCTCATCCGCCAGGAACGCCATTTACGCCCGTATCTGGAACAGCTGGTAATCGATGGGACGGCACAACTGGAAGTGAAAGATGATACTATTTACTTCTGCCTCAACAAGTAAAATTTGAAACACCTGCGATTATCGTCTCCGAAAATAAACACACGCCCCCACAAACCCCAAAATTCCCGCTCCCATCACGGCGTAGCGGGAATATGTTTTTAACAGCACCAGAATATGTTCCCACGACGCCCCCGCTGCTGCCCCGGCTCCGATGAGCACCGTATTCCAGATGAGACTGCCCGCCGTCGTCAATAACACAAAGGGCAGAATTTCCATCTTTGCCATCCCCGCCGGGATCGAGATCAGGCTTCGGATGATCGGGACGAACCGGCAAAAAAAGACGGCTGACCGTCCCGTTCTCTCCAGCCATCCGTCTGCATCTTTCACATCTTCCACTTCGACTCCCAGCCGTTTTCCCCATGCACCGCCCAAAAATGCGTAAAACTTCTGTACGGGAATATGCCGCCCAAGCTCATACAGAATCAGCGCCCCCAGCACCGATCCCGCTGTCGCCGCCAGAACTGCCCCGGCTATGTTCATCCGCGTGTACGTCGTCATAAATCCGCCAAATGTCAGAATGACCTCCGACGGAATCGGCGGAAACAGGTTTTCAATCAGAATCAATGCAAACATTCCCGCATATCCATAGGAACTTAAAAGTTCCAGCACTATATCACGCATGATATATCTCACTCCGGTCGTTTTCCACATATTCTATTTATTGTATGCGTAACAGCAAAAATCCAGGCATTTAATTTTCACATTTCATGCCTGGATTTTGATTTCAAATCTAAAACATCCACCTAGAGGATCATCACATCCCCCACAGCTCCCGTATCCGAGAACTCCGTCCACTCGCACACATTGACTGCGTGATCCGCGATTCGCTCCAGATACTTGGCAACCATCAGAACATCCACTGCGACATCCGATTTATCGCCATCTTTTTTCAGAAACTCAATGACTTCCCGTTTTACCCGCTCAAAAAAGGCGTCGATCAGGTCATCCCGCTGTTCAAATGTCTCCGCCGTCTCTGTATCACGCTCAATGAAGGCATGAATCGCATCCTGCACCATTGTTTTCACGTTTGCCACCATCGCCGGAAGGTGCTTGCTCACCAGACTGAAATCCTCCGCCTCCAGACGCAGGGACAGATCGGCAATGTCCGCCGCCTGATCGCCCATCCGCTCCAGATCGGTCACAACCTTTAACGCCGTCGAAATATGGCGCAGATCGCTGGCAACCGGCTGCTGCTTTAACATCAGGGTCAGGCAATGGGTTTCAATCTTGCGCTCCATATTGTCCACATCGCGGTCGCCCTTGATTACCTTGTCTGCCAGTTCCGTATTGTGTTCGCTGAGAGCCTGAAAACTGCTGTCAATCGCATCCTGCACCATCTGGCTCATCTTGATTAATTCCTGATTCAGGTCTTCTAACTCCTGTAAAAATGTCCCTCTTGTCGCCATCCCGCGTCTCCTCCGTTTATGCTATTTTCTGCCTATCCCAGATTTCCAATCATCCAAATCGACCCGTAATATAGTCTTCCGTCTTCTTCTCCCTCGGATGTGAGAACAGATCCGTCGTTGGTGCATACTCGACTACCTCTCCTACCAGGAAAAATGCCGTGTAATCCGCGATACGGGTCGCCTGCTGCATATTGTGGGTAACGATGACAACGGTATAATTCTTCTTGAGCTCGCCCATCAGATCCTCGATTTTCAGCGTGGAGATCGGATCCAGCGCGGAAGTCGGCTCATCCATCAGAAGAATCTCCGGCTCAACTGCCAGCGCACGTGCGATGCAGAGACGCTGCTGCTGTCCACCGGAAAGTCCCAGTGCAGAATGTTTCAGGCGATCCTTGACCTCATCCCACAGAGCCGCGCCGCGCAGACTCTTCTCTACGATCGCATCCAGCTCTGCTTTTCCCTTGATGCCGTGAATCCGCGGCCCATATGCAATATTGTCATAAATGCTCATCGGAAATGGATTCGGCTGCTGGAATACCATGCCGACCTTCTTGCGAAGAAGTGTCGTATCGACCTTCGGATCGTAGATATCCTCGCCGTCGATCAGCACTTTTCCGTTGATTGTCACATTCGGTACCAGATCGTTCATACGGTTCAGTGTCTTTAAATAGGTAGACTTACCGCAGCCGGACGGTCCGATAAACGCTGTGATCTGATTTTCATATATATCCAGATTGATATTTTTTAACGCGTGATTGTTTCCATAGTACAGATTCAAATCCGACGTAGAAATTTTTGTCTCCATATCATTTCCTCATTTATCATTTTCCTGTAACGCTTTCTTTCCCGTTACATTTCCAGTTTCTTTCAAATGTTCCCCTAAAAGCCGCCTGACCGTTTCACATCCGCCGGCTTCTTTCAGGAAATGTCCCATTCACTTTATTTTAATTTCGTCACATCAAACCGGTTGGTCAAAAATCTCGTCAGGAGGTTGATTCCCAGCACGATAATCAGAAGCACGACTGCAATTCCAAACGCCTGATCGTATTTCGCTTTCTGCATCGACAGATAGAGCTGAATGGTCAGCGTACCGCTCGACTCAAACAATTTGCCAAACAGGTTCTTCGGAAGCTGGAAGCCGCTTCCGGCGGTAAACAGAAGTGCTGCCGACTCGCCTACGATACGGCCAATCGAAAGGATAACGCCGGTCAGAATACCCGGTGCTGCACTCGGCAACAGAATCGTCCGGATCATGTACCATTTCGTCGCACCGATTCCCAGTGCACCGCTGCGGTAGCTGTCTGGAACGGTTTTGAGCGCCTCCTGCGTGTTTCTCGTAATCAGAGGAAGCACCATCAGGGTCAGCGTGAAAGATCCGGTCAGAACTGAATATCCCAGACCCAATGTCATGCCGAAAAATACCATACCGAACAGACCAAAAATAATCGACGGAATACCGGACAGGATCTCAGTCGTAAATTCGATCGTCCGCACCAGTTTACCCGGTTTCGCATATTCATTCAGGTAAATGGCGGAACCGATTCCGATCGGCGCCGCGATGATAAGTGTAATCACAATGATGTAAAGCGTATTGACGATATTTCCCAGGATACCAAAGGTACCTTTCAGGGAACTCTGTACCGTGGACAGAAACTGCCAGGAAATCTGCGGAAGTCCGCGCACAAATACATATCCCATGATGCCGACTAACAGGGCGATCGCTAAACCGGCCGCCAGATAAATCAATGCCTTCAGCACGTTGTCCCAAGGACGGATCCGTTTCTGATAAATGCTTTTCATTCCATTATCGGTCATTTGCGTTTCCCTCCTTGACAAACATCCGGCTCAGCACCGTGTTGATAAACATGATAAATACGAACAGCACCAGACCGATGGTAAAGAGTACTTCCCGGTGAAGTCCCTCGGAATAAGACATTTCTGCCACAATCGCGGTCGTCAGGAAGCGGACAGAGTTAAATGGAAGCGGCACATTGACCGAACTTCCGGATACCAGGCTGATCGCCATCGCCTCACCGATCGCACGGCCGCATCCAAGAACAATGGCTGTGATGATGCCGGAATGTGCTGCCGGAACGATCACCTTGAAAATCGTCTGGATATGGGTTGCCCCCAGTGCCAGCGATGCACTCTTTAAATGCTTCGGCACTGCCCTAAGGGATGACTCGCTGATGTTGATAACGGTTGGAAGAATCATGATTGCCAGAACCAGAACCGCTGATATCAGGTTCGCACCACCGGTAAATTGATGCGTCGTGGAACCGGCAAAGATTTTCATTTCCAGCTTATACATCAGGGGATTTAAAATCAAAATTCCTAAGAGCCCATAGATAACCGACGGAATACCGGCCAGAAGCTCAACCGCCGGGCGGACCACTGCCGCTACCTTCGGCGGCGCAACCTCTGCCAGAAAGATAGCGGTAAACAGCCCTATCGGCACACCGATCAGGATCGCCAGAAAGGTTCCGACGATGGAAGTTAAAATAACATAGAGGATTCCGAAGGACGCCGGATTTCCAGTCGGCTTCCAGACGGTTCCAAATAAGATTTCCGGAACACCCACCTTAAAAAGTGCCGGGGTACCGCTGATAATCATGTATAAGGTAATTGAAAAAACTGCCACCACTGCCAGCAGGCCGCAGGCGGTAAAAATAATTTCTGCTGCCCTCTCCACCGCTGATTTCGTGGCATGGCTTCCAAAAATGGTAAATTTCTTTTCGTGCATACGTCTCTCCTGTCTCGGATTGAACAGCGAGCCGCTTTCGGTCAAAGCAGAGTTTCCTTTCTGCGGCTTGACTGCAAGCGACTCGATATTGTTTGAATCTATTCAATATTATGTATATTCGTGAATTTCTGATTTTTATCCTTACCTGTTTCCGCCGGTAATTTTATCCACATTCACAAATTCCGATGCAGTTTCTTACTTCGTAGTAATCAGACCTACAGATTTAATCAAGTCATCGCCTTCTGCGGAGTATACATAGTCAAACAGTGCCTGTACCAGCTCGTTCTGCTCAGAAATTTCGCCCTTGGTTGCCATAACGAATGGGCGGCTTAAGAAATAGCTGCCTGCCTTGATGTTCTCCTCGGTCGGCTCTACATCATCCAGTTTAACTGCCTTGACGGTATCGTCAACGACATCCAGAGAAACATATCCGATGGAACCCGGTGTGGATGCAACCTTTGCCATAACAGCACCGGTAGAATCCAGCTCGTTTGCATATTTGCAGGCATCTTCCAGACCCAGAAGCTCCTCAAATGCGCCTCTTGTACCGGAACCTGCTTCCCGTCCGACTACGACAATCGGCATATCGCTGCCGCCTACATCTTTCCAGTTTGTGATGCTTCCGTCATAGATGCCGGTCAGGTCATCCTTGGTCAGGCCGTCTACTGCATTGGCCGGGTCAACGACAACTGCGATACCATCGATCGCTACGATATTTTCAACAGCGCCTTTTGATTTTTCATCATCCTTTAAGGCTCTGGAAGAATCACCGATATCGCACTGACCTGCCAGTACAGACTCGATACCTGCGGATGAACCGGTAAATTCAGCCTGAACGGTTACGTTCGGATATTTCTCCATGAAGGTCTCTGCCAGTGCATTTGCAAATTTCTCCATCGAGGTAGAACCGGCTAATGTGATGGAACCGCTTAAATCTTTTGCGTCTGCGCTGTTCTCAGTTGTATCTGCTGCATCACTCTCTGCGCTGGTTTCTGCGCTTGTGTCTGCTGCGCTTGTATTTGTATTGCTGGAACCACATCCTACCATTCCGGTTGCCAGAACGGCTGCTCCTAATACTGCGATTGTTTTCTGAACATTTTTCTTCATAATAAAATTCCTCTTTCCTCTCTCTTTTTTCTCTCAGAGTTTTTTATCTTTACTTTCTTACAGTACGCAGTATAAAAGATTCCTGGATTTACAGAAATCATGGTTTGGTATCATTTATGTAAAATTTGGGTAATTTTTGTGGGAGTGAATGTAAGATATGTTTTTGAATTTGCTCATATAATAATAGAAGGAGGTGTGCCATGTCTTTTCCCGAACTCTTTCTCATCGCCCTCGGGCTTTCGATGGACGCGTTCGCCGTCTCCGTCTGCCAGGGGCTTTCCCTGCCTCGGCTGCGGGTGCGGTATGCCCTGCTCGTCGGGCTTTATTTTGGTGCCTTTCAGGCGGTTATGCCGCTGCTTGGATGGGAACTCGGCGATTATTTTCAGGAGGCAATCGTCTCGGTCGATCACTGGATCGCATTTGGGCTGCTGACGCTGCTGGGGGTAAATCTGATCCGGGAGGCGCGGGAGAAAGAAGAAAACATCGAATTAGAAGCATTTCAGAAGCTATCCGGCTCCCAGAAGCAAATTTCTGTTCCACCAACTTCACCACACACACCCTCAATGTCCCTTTCAGCCTCAAAGTCACACACGCAGGCATCTTCCGTTTATCATACTCACATCTCTTCTCCCATTAAGGACCTTCTCTCCCCCGCCTCCATGCTCCCGCTCGCCCTCGCCACCAGCATCGACGCGCTGGCTGTCGGGGTAACATTCGCATTTTTAGAGGTTCCGATTCTCCCGGCGGTCACGCTGATCGGCGTTACGACGCTGTTTCTCTCCATGATCGGAACCGCCGCCGGACATCTCTTCGGACTTCGCTTGAAAGCCCAGGCAGAGATCGCCGGCGGCGTAATTCTGATTTTGATGGGGGTAAAGGTTCTGGCGGAGCATCTACTCTTTTCATAAAATCCTTATAAAAAACGGTTCTTTCTTTTCCAACCATCTTTTTTAACCTTTCATTCTCATTCTAATATAAGAATCGCCAGATTCTGCAAAATTATTTTTCGATAAACACCTGTTATCCCTAAAAAATTTGGCACTTCACATTCCCATTACCAAAGCAATGAGAATGCAATGTGCCGTCTTTTAAATTCACACGCGAATTTTTCTTTCAATCAGTACTTTCGCTAAATTGTCTTACTTAAGAACAACCTTCTTAAAGTTCTTCTTACCTCTCTTGACAACCATTCCTTCGCCAGCGAGCTGATCTTTCGTGAAGACTGCCTTGATGTCTTTTACCTGATTTCCGTCTACGGATACACCGCCCTGCTCCACGTTTCTTCTCGCCTCGGAACGTGACGGAGCCAGACCGGATTTCTGCAGGATAGAGAGAATATCGATCTCATCGCCGTTGAAATCTTCCTCGGTCAGCTCGTAGGTCGGCATATTGGCTGCATTTCCGCTGGAGAACAGGGCTTTCGCTGCTGCCTGTGCTTTTTCTGCCTCTTCCTCGCCGTGTACCAGCTTGGTCAGCTCGTAAGCCAGGATCTCTTTTGCAGTATTTAACTGGCTGCCTTCCCATTTGTCCATCTCGTCGATCTGCTCAAGCGGCAGGAAGGTCAGCATACGCAGGCATTTTAATACGTCGGCATCGGCTACGTTTCTCCAGTACTGGTAGAACTCGAACGGGGAAGTCTTGTTCGGATCCAGCCATACCGCGCCGGACTGGGTCTTGCCCATCTTCTTGCCCTCGGAGTTTAACAGCAGGGTAATGGTCATCGCGTGCGCGTCCTTTCCAAGCTTTCTACGGATCAGCTCGGTACCGCCTAACATATTGCTCCACTGATCGTCGCCGCCGAACTGCATATTGCAGCCGTATTTCTGGTATAACATATAGAAATCGTAACTCTGCATGATCATGTAGTTGAACTCTAAGAAGCTTAAACCTCTCTCCATTCTCTGCTTGTAGCACTCAGCGGTCAGCATACGGTTGACGCTGAAATGCGGGCCAACCTCGCGCAGTAAGTTTACATAATTCAGGTTCATCAGCCACTCTGCATTGTTGACTAAGAGTGCCTTGTCATCGGAGAAATCGATGAAACGGCTCATCTGCTGTTTGAAGCAGTCGCAGTTGTGCTGAATAGTCTCCGGGGTCAGCATCTGGCGCATATCGGTACGTCCGGACGGATCGCCGATCATGCCGGTACCGCCGCCAAGCAGGGCGATCGGCTTGTTGCCTGCCATCTGCAGACGTTTCATCAGGCACAGTGCCATGAAATGTCCTACATGAAGGCTGTCTGCGGTCGGGTCAAAACCGATGTAGAAAACGGCTTTTCCTTCGTTGACCAGTTTCTTGATCTCTTCTTCGTTTGTAACCTGGGCGATCAGGCCTCTGGCTACTAATTCTTCGTAAATCTGCATTTTTTCCTCTACTCCTTTATTAAAATAATATAATTTACTCGTTCTCCCTTTCACGGGATGAATCTTTTCACTGGTATCGTGCATTCTGCTCAAAAAGCATTCTGCCCGAAATTCTTTTTGTATCTAGGAAAAATCCCAATCCATTTCTTAATACAAAAAAAGCCCCGTCCTCCAAAAAGGACGGGGCAAAATTCCCGTGTTACCACCTTTGTTCACAGACGGCTCGCGCCCATCTGCCTCTGCCAGTACCCTCTGATACCGCGACCGGATAACGTGTGTCTCTCACGTCGCAGCCTACCAAATCCATCGCCGCACATTTTCATGCAGCTTTCCCATCGAATCGGATTTCAGATTCTTCGGTGCGAAGCTCCGGGATGTATTCGAATATCCAGTTCACGCGCGCCTCTCATCCTCCGGCTGCTTTCTGTGCGTTCCCTTGCGGATCTCTACTTGTTCCCTTCATAGCCTTTATAAGGTTATTGAGTATATTCTGTATTATAAGCGAATTTTCCCATTTGTCAAGGCAAATCCGCCCGGCTTTCACGACAAACGCATGAATGATTATCTACCACCAATTCTGTTTTTATCTATTTTTTAAACTTCTAAAAGTTCTTCCAGATACTGAATTGGGCGCAGGCTGAGTACAAACCTTTTCTTTCTCATCGACAGTTTATGTCTTGTTATTTTTGCCGGTTTCAAAATACTTAGGCTCCATTTCCTTATGATATTCAAATTTTGCGCCGCTTGCTTGTCTATAGTTGCATTTGCATCCTCACGGAATGTTACATCCAGATACCAGTGCATACTTTCTATACTCCAGTGCCCTCTCACTACACGACTGACCTGTTCAATGTCTGACTTTAAACTGCTGATGAAATAACGATACTCAATTGTTGTATTCTCTTCTTTCTTCAGCGTTTTCTTTTCCATCACGATACTGGATAAACCTTTCCAATTCTTTTTCTGGCTTAACCACTTAATATTCTCTGTCTGATAATACTCCCTGATCTCGATCTGACCATGCGCTTTTTCCTGGGTTTTTTTGTAATTTCCCCTTTCGCGGATCTCTTTTTGGAATTCTTCATCTGAAAAGTACTCCTGTACATCCTCATACAGACTGTTTTGATTTCTTTTCAATGCCAGCACATACTCTGCATGTTTTTTCTTTATTTTCTCCGCTATTGCAGTCTGCGTTCCCATTGCATCAATCGTTACGATCTGACCTTTTATCTGGATCTTGTCCAACAATTCGGGGATTGCTACAATCTCATTACTTTTTTCTTCAACTGCTTTTTGACCAAGGCAGAAACCATCCTCTTTACTCCATGCTGATACAATATGGGTCGCCTTCCCATCTCCCCTCTTATTGGAACGCATAGTTTTCCCATCAATACAGATGATCTTTTTCAGTAACTCCCCTTCATTCTGATTTAATCGATCCTGCCATTTTCCATAGAGTTGCTGTAATATTTCTGGTGATATCATTCCCATTACACGTCTAATCGTATCATGCGATGGTATTCCGTTCTTTAATTCTATATATTCGCGAAGATAGTCCTGATAACTTTCTGCAAACAATGCCATTTCTACCCAGTCATCTGCATTTGCTAATGTTGCAAACAACACAATAACAAGAATGTCTTTTAATGTGTGACGAACTTTTCTCTGCTGACGATCATCTTCTATATATTCCATCCACTCTAATAATTCCTGCATATACCAACGCCCCTTTTCTTTTAATTTTATCAGAAAAGGGGCGTGTTCACAATTTATTTACTCATGCGTTTGTCCTGGCCCGGCTTTCTACCGCTTTTTCCCGCTGCGTTTCCTCCTTCGCCATCCACAGCTTCACACACCAAACCGGAAGCAGCAGAAAAATAAAGTAGACATATCTGGTTTCACAGTACGACGGGGTCGCCAGCAGCAGAGACCCCCAGCCAAAAAGTCCCGGAAGAAACATAGGAAGCAGCCCATACGTTTCCTGTGAGATGCAGAAAAACAACAGCACCAGCATTAACATCACTGCCAATCCCGGGCTCCACATCCACGCCTCAAACACGTTCATTCTCACATCCGGGGACATAAAATGCTTATATGCCTGACTGGATGAGTAATGTTTGATTCCCAATTCCTCATAAAACGAATTTTTGCTGTCATAATCGTAACTAATACAACCCTTTTCCACTCCCGGATACCAGTATCCAACCGTCAGGTTCAGACTTGCCTCTATACAGTCAGCCGGATATTTCGCCAGCAGCCGCAGCCAGAGCTTTAAATAATGTCCTTTATTTGCCTCTATGGCGGCACTGTTAAACTCCGGTGCAAATTTAATATAGTCTACATATCTTATACGATACTTTTCTTTGATAGACTCCAACGGCATCACTGCCTCAATCGCTGACTGAGCATCCTCGGATAACGGCTCTCCCTTTTCTATGATATTCGCAATCTGATTGATCGGCATACCAATCGACTCCGCGATTCCCGCCTTTGGAATACCGAGTGATCTTTGAATCGGCATCTGTACTGCAAAGACCAAGAACAGAACCAGAAGCATCCCCTTCGGCCAGGAGAGGTTGCGTTTGAACAGAATCAGCAGGGCAAGCGTGCCAAATACAATCAAAAATCCATTACTCCGGAACAGCAGCACCAAAATTGCCGTCACGGTCGCACCCACAGCTCCCGCTTTCCTCATCTTCTTCTGTTTCAAATTCTCTGTGATCTGAAAACTCCAAAGCAGCACAAACGCTGAAAAAAGTACATCTTTTGTCATATAAATACTGAACAACGCATTCATAGGGAAGAACGCATACCAGATTCCAGCCATAACCAGCAGCCCACGGATATACTTATTTTTCGTCATTTTCCAACATTTCGTCAAAATGAATGCAACAATTGCCGCCAGCACAACCATCTGAATCAAACTGTTAAGCAGCACGGCTTTTCCCGGCATAATCGCTCCAAACAGGAGTTTGCAGAGTTGCTGTGACACGGCAATCAAGGCTGTATGAATCAACGGATGGAGACTCCCCAGCGGATCGGCGCCACTCGCCTGATTGTACTGCCATACATAATCTGAAATTATAATTCCCGGATAATTGCACATCAGAGCCGGAAGCCAGCACCCAACGATCGCCGCTGTCAAAAGCGGCCAGACCAGCTTTTCCCTTTTTACCGGCTTCCCTTCTGTTTTTTCTTCCTTCCCGATAAACGTTCTAAGCTTCCACCAGTTTCCCAGATGCATGAACACGATCCAAATATAAGGAACTCCCAACAGGGAGAACAAGACATTTTTCCCCGTAAAAAATCCATCCGGGTTTATTTTCCAGGATTGGCGCCCCATATACAATGCAAATGACAAGTAGACAGCCAACAAAGCCGCCCCCGCCGCCATCCATTTATCTTCCCATTTCCACTTTAAATGTAACACCGACCATAGTAGGATTCCAAACAAGACAGGAAATAGTTCTCTCTCCGTTATTCCGGTTGCCGCATACAGATAAAGCGCCATAAGCAGGGAACTGCCCCCAAGACCAAACCAATTTCTTTTCATACCATCCTCTTTTAATTATACTTTCTCTTTCGCCAGCGCCGCCAGCCCTAAAAGAATCTCCCTCGCCTTTCCAAGCATCGTCTCGCAGTCCCCATTTTTCTGCCGCACATCGCGGTAGTAGAACGACGGCACCTCGCCCGTCCGGAAGGTCAGCGTCCCCTTGTACTTCTCCATCAGCGCCGGAATGCCGGAGACATCCAGATTGGCTTTCTGGTACATCTGGATCGTGATATCCTGTTTCTTCACATCGACCTCCACGACGCCCGCCTGATGGGCAAGTGCCTTCAGGTCGGCGATCTTTAACAGGTTCTCCACCGATCGTGGAATCTCGCCGAAGCGGTCGATCAGCTCATCCTGCATATCCATATACTCTTCCTGGTTTTCGATGCCGGAAATCCGTTTGTAGACGTCGAGTTTCTGGTATTCGTTGCGGATGTAGGATGGCGGAATATACGCGTCGATGTCGCAGTCCACCACCGTCTCGAAGTCCTCGGCTTCCTTTTCACCGCGCAGCGCCAGAACCGCCTCTTTTAAAAGCTTACAGTACAGGTCGTAACCGACCGCCTCCATATGGCCGTGCTGTTCCGCGCCCAGAAGATTTCCGGCGCCGCGCAGTTCCAGATCGCGCATGGCAATCTTGATACCGCTTCCCAGCTCCGTAAATTCCCGGATCGCCTGCAGACGTTTTTCCGCCTCCTCGCGCAGCAGTTTGTCGCGCCGGTACATGAGAAATGCGTACGAAGTCCGTCCGGAACGTCCGACGCGCCCGCGGATCTGGTAAAGCTGTGATAGTCCCAGCCGATCCGCATCGTGGATGATGATCGTGTTCGCATTCGGAATATCCAGTCCCGTCTCGATGATGGTCGTGGACACCAGAACGTCGATATTTCCCTCGACGAAATCCAGCATAATTTTCTCTAATTCATGTTCATGCATCTGCCCGTGGGCGAACACGACATTCGCCTCCGGCACCAGCGCCGCCACGTGGTTTGCCACCTCGTCGATGTTGTTGACACGGTTGTAGACATAATAAACCTGTCCGCCGCGCGCCAGCTCCCTGTGAATCGCCTCGCGCACCATCTCGTCGGTGTACTCCATGACGTAGGTCTGGATCGGCAGGCGGTCCACCGGCGGTTCTTCCAGGACGCTCATGTCCCGGATGCCGATGAGACTCATATGCAGGGTACGCGGAATCGGCGTCGCCGTCAAGGTCAGAACATCCACATTTTCCTTGAGCTTCTTGATCTTTTCCTTGTGCGCCACACCGAAGCGCTGTTCCTCGTCGATGATCAGAAGCCCCAGGTTTTTAAAGACCACATCTTTCGAAAGAACGCGGTGTGTCCCGATGATCACGTCCACCTGCCCTTTTTTCAGATCTTCCAGCGTCTTTTTCTGCTCGCCCGCCGTGCGGAACCGCGACAGCATATCGACCCGCACCGGGAAATCCTTCATCCGCTGCACAAAGGTGTTGTAATGCTGCTGCGCCAGAATCGTGGTCGGCACCAGATACACGACCTGCTTGCCCTCCTGAATCGCCTTAAAAGCCGCCCGGAGCGCGATCTCCGTCTTTCCATATCCGACGTCGCCGCAGATCAGGCGGTCCATAATACGGCGGCTTTCCATATCTTTCTTCGTCGCCTCGATCGCCTCCAGCTGATCCTCCGTCTCCTCAAACGGGAACATTTCCTCAAATTCCCGCTGCCAGACGGTATCCGGTCCATACTGGTAGCCCTCGCTCCGCTGACGCGCCGCGTAAAGCTCAACGAGATCCTTTGCAATATCGCGGACGGCCCCGCGCACCTTGCTCTTCGTCTTATTCCATTCCGTTCCGCCCAGTTTATTGAGTTTCGGCGTCTTGGCGTCCGATCCCGCATATTTCTGGATGCCCTCCAGACGCGTCGCCGGAAGATAGAGATTGCCGCCGTCGCGGTACTCAATCTTGATGTAATCCTTGACGACCTTGTCCTGCTCGATCTTCTCGATGCCCCGGTAAATGCCGAGTCCGTGGCTCTCATGCACCACATAATCGCCGATCGAAAGCTCGGAAAAGCTCTGGATCTTCTTGCCCTGATACGAGGTCTTTTTCTTCTTTTTCCGCCCCCGTCCGCCGCCGAACATATCGCCCTCGGTGATCACGACAAATTTAATGAGCGGATATTCAAATCCCCGGTGCAGTTTTCCGTAGGTCACCAGGATTTCGCCCGGTTTTACCGTATTTTTGCCCTCATCCGGGCAGAAGGCACTTAAATCATACTCCCGCAGATCGCCTGCCAGACGGCTCGCACGCGTCCGCGAACCCGCCAGCAGTACCACCCGGTATTTTTCCTTCTTCCAGCGCGCCAGATCGCTGATTAAAAGCTCAAAACCATTCTGGTAGGAATTTACATTTTTGACACTTAAACTGTATTTTTTCTTAACCGTCATCCCGGACAGCTTCTGATCCAGACCCAGCAACAGAAGCGTCCGCGGGCGCATCGCCATCGCCAGCGTCTCTTTCGCCGAATAGAGAAACGAAGTCTGCCCCGGAAGCAGATAACCGCCCTCCAGACGATGCGACATACTCTCCCGAAACTCCGTCTCGGTCGTCTCCGCCTTTTCTTTCAGGCGCAGCGGCTCATCCAGAAATATCGTCAGCTCATCCGCCGGAAAATAGTTTAAAAATGACACCGTTTCCTTGCAGAAATACCGGATATAGCTTCCCAGC
>JBNMLY010000022.1:0-23930 GCA_050875065.1 Otoolea sp.
CGTAAATTCGTACGACTCGTTTTTGGTTTGCTGGTCAAAAACCAACTGTACACCGGCGAAAAACTGGACACCGAATTAAATACCGAGTCTGAATAACGCTCATTTTTCAAAAAATGATTTATGAGCGAAGGTGAAGTGCGCCCTTTTTGGGAAAAACAGCTCAAAAACTATTTCAAATTTCCCTTGACATATCACCAGAATGCTTTTAAATCATGTAATTTATAAAAATAAGTAATTCAATGAATGAATATGGATCTTTGAAGTTATATGGCACATGGTGTGCCAGCAGTAAACGGAAGTAACGAAATTCCATCATTTTCCAATTAAATTTTTTGTTGTGCTCATTTCATGAAAATTAAAGTGTTTACATATCAAAACCTATTAAAGATGTAGGAAAATAGGAACCATTGAAACCGATTTTATCATTTTCACCGTCCAATGTCAACTTATAAAGATGTAAAAGTTTACAATCAAAACTGGACAATTTATATACTTTTTGCTATGATAAGCGAGTTAGAAAAAACTAACTTGCGGGAAATGGGAAAACGCAGTAAACTAGGTGCATAGGCGCGAACGCCATGCGGCTTGCTTGGATAGAGTGGAGAAATGATGCGGTATTTGTGGATAAATCCGGTTTCAGCCGGGATGTGTGAGGAAGATTCCCTGAATTGCTTTTTAAAACGGCATGATCTGACGCGGGTCGAGTGTCGGGGCGACTGGGGAAGGATTGTCTGGGAAAAATACGAAGCCAGCCTGCGGCGCGGTGTGACGGTTGCGGATGCGCGCTGTCCGGAAGCGGTACGGTTGCTTGAGGAGATGCGGAACGAGCCGGAACACAGGATGGGAATGGAACTTTTGAAAATTGCCCCGATCGAACCGATATTGCTTCACTGTGCGCGGGAGCTGAGCAGCCGCCCGGATCTGGCGAATGGGGAGAAGATCATCACAACCCCTTGTCAGAGTCTCGCCGCTCTGGGAAATTCGCTGGGACTTGAGAACACGCGGTTTATCGCCTGGAACCGGCTGGCGGGCGATGAAGTCCGTATCCGGCCGCTCAAGGACAGTCCGATTCCGCCGGGATATTTCGATGGAATCTGCCGGGAAGATGGACAGGCCGCCAGGGTAATGAGCGTCAGCGGGCCGGAGAAAATCCGGGCGTATGTGGAGAGCGGAAGCTGGAAGCAGGCGGATCTGCTGGAACTTTTGTATTGTAAGGATGGATGCCATCACGGGGATGGCGTGCAGACAGAGTGAAAAAAGGCTGCGGTTCACGGCGGGCGCTAAAAAGCGGAAGCTGCATGAATCGTGGCAAAAGAATGAGAAGAATGAAAGAAACGAAAAAATCAACCGATCATTGGCAGAAATACTTCGGTCCGGCGCTGGGAATCGGAGCGGTATTTCTGATCTGGTATTTTGTCTGCCGGATGGAGATTGTCAGCGCGTATGTGCTGCCGTCCCCGGCGCGGGTGTGGACCAGTTTTTTGAAAATGATAAATACCGGGGAGCTGTGGCGGGATATCTCGATCAGTTTCCTGCGAGTCATGAAGGGATTTGCGATTGCCTTTCTTCTGGCGTTTGTGCTGGGAATGTTCCGGGCGCTGTTTCCGGGCAGCGGCGTTTACTATGAGTATATCGTGCAGTTTTTCCGCAATGTCCCGCCGCTCAGTATGATTCCGCTTCTGATTCTCTGGTGCGGAATCGGGGAGACGACGAAGACGGTCATCATCGTGCTGGCGTCCTTTTTCCCGATGTACTTAAATATCGTGAAGGGATTTACCGGGTGTGATCCGAAGCTTCTGGAAGTGGGAGATATGTTCGGCTACTCAAAACAGCGCAAATTTTTCCGGATCATCCTGCCGTATGCGATGGCGGATATCTTGGTCGGAATGCGGATCGGGCTTGGATATAGCTGGCGCGCGATCATCGGCGCGGAGATGGTGGCGGCGTCCACCGGACTTGGCCATATGATACTGTTTGCACAGCAGATGTCGCGGACGGACAAGGTGATCGTGGGGATTCTGGCGATTGGGGCAGTCGGATATGTGACGGACCGCCTGTTTGGGTGGATGATAGGACTTACATTGAAAGGATCCGGGGAAAATGGCTGGAATTGAACTGATTGATATTCATAAAACATACCGGGTGGACAACCGGGAGGTTCCGGTGCTAAACGGAATCAACCTGTCGCTTCCGGCAGGCAAAATCACGGTAATTCTAGGGCAGAGCGGATGTGGGAAAACGACGCTTCTGCGCCTGACCGGAGGCCTGGAGGCGGCGGACAGCGGAGAGATCCGCTGGGAGAGCGCCCACAAGACGGCGTTTGTCTTTCAGGAGCCGCGCCTCATGCCGTGGCTGAATGTCTGGGAAAATGTGGTGTTCGGGCTTTCAAAAAGGGAGATAGATCCGGGAAAAATCGATGCGATCATCCGCACGGTCGGGTTATCTGGCTTTGAGAAGGCATATCCGGCGCAGCTCTCCGGCGGAATGCAGCAGCGGGCGGCGATCGCGCGGGCGCTGGCGTATGAGCCGACGTTTATCATGATGGACGAGCCGTTTGCGGCGCTTGACTATTTTACGAGGGAACAGATGCAGAAAGAGCTTCTGCGCGTCCAGCGGGAGCGGAAAGCGAGCATTTTGTTTGTGACGCACAGCATCGATGAGGCGCTGATTCTGGGAAGCCAGATCGCGGTCATTGAAAAGGGCATGGTCAAGGCACTCTATGAGGTAAAGGGAGAGCAGGAAGAGCGGAATCTTTTGGAGGATGAGATGATAACCCTGAAAAGGGATATTATAAACAACTTACATTTTATTTAGAGGAGGAACGATTATGATGAAACGATGGATGGCAATGGGAATGGCACTCTGCCTTTCCGTAGCTTCACTGGCAGGCTGCTCCGGTGCGAAGGATGCGGCTGAGAGCACACAGGCAGAAAACAGCGCAGAGGAAACGGCGGCAGAGGAGACAGCGAAAGAAACCTCGGATCTGGACAAGCTGACCTTTACGTATGTAACTTCCCCGCTCAATGTGCCGACGATCATCGAGAAAAATCAGGGTATTTTTGAAAAAACCTTTGGGGATATGGGAATTACGGTTGATTATGCGGAGCTGACCTCCGGTGCGGATCAGACACAGGCGCTGGCTTCCGGCGATGTGCAGGTTCTGTATGCAGTTGGCGGTACTTCGGTGATTCTGTCTGCGGCCAATGGAGCGGATATCAAGGTATTAAATATGTATAGCCGTTCCCCGAAGGCATTCTGCATGTATTCGAAGGATGAGTCCCTGACGACGCCGGAAAGCCTGAGAGGAAAAACGATCGCAGGACCGACCGGAACGAACCTGCATGAGCTTCTCGTTTCCTATCTGGCAACGGCTGACATGACGATCGATGATGTCAACTATGTTAATATGTCCATCCCGGATGCCAAGGCAGGCCTGGACGGCGGCAGCGTGGACGTAGCCCTGATCGCAGGCGCAACCGCTTACAATGCGGGACAGCAGGGATACCATCTGGTAACCGATGGAGAAGGTCTGATCAAGGCGATCATCGCAGTGGCCGTGACGCAGAAATTTTATGATGAGCACCCGGAAATCATTGAAAAGCTGGGCGAAGCACAGACCGAGATTGCTGATTTCATGGAAGAAAAACCGGATGAGACCATGCAGATCGTAGCGGATGCGCTGGATCTGGATGCGGATGCAGTCAGAAGTATGTATGATCTCTATGATTTCTCCACCGAGATCACAGACGAGGATAAAGAAGGCTTCCAGAAGACCGCTGATTTCATGTATGAATCCGGCATGATTGACGAGGCATTTGATGTAAATCAGTTATTTATTGAGAAATAATCGGTTGAAATGACCGGACAGAGGCTGTCGCGTGAGCAGATATTTTTTGCTGGCGACAGCCCTTTTTTCATTTCATAGGAAAATACGTCCTATGAAACAAAATTATTGTCCAGATATTTGAGGTTTCTGCTTGCCGCGAAAGAGAAGAACTGATATATTCTTCTAAGAAGAAATAAGGGGAAGCTGGCAGTTGGCTGCGGCTGTGAAAAAGAGAAGAGTGAAAGAGGAGACAGATGGTAAAGATATATGAGCTGGAGGCAAGAGAGGAAGGCTGGATGGACGCGCTTTTAGAGGTATGGGAAAAGTCTGTCCGGGCAACGCATTTGTTTCTTTCGGAGGAAGAAATAGGAAAAATCAAAGAATATGTTCCGATGGCGCTGGAGCAGGTCGCGCATTTGATTGTTGCGGAAGAAAATGGGATTCCGGCGGGATTTATGGGCGTGGAAAAGGAACGTCTGGAAATGCTGTTTTTGGCCCCGGAGGAGAGAGGCAGAGGACTGGGAAAACGCCTCCTTCTGCATGGAATCGAGACATATGGGATTATGGAAGTCACGGTCAATGAGCAGAATCCGCAGGCGGTCGGATTTTACAGACATCTGGGATTTGAAACGGATCGAAGAACGGAGTTGGATGAGGAGGGAAATCCGTATCCGCTGTTGTATATGAGGCGGGAGGAACCGTGATCGGCGAGCTGTTGGGGATTGAGAGAAGATTTGAGCGGTGCGATGGCGATCATGGGGGCGTATTTGCCGTGGGGGTAAGTATAAAACTTAAAAAAAGCAATTTTAAAGATTGCATTTGCTATGCTTCCGATGTATAATATGAGAATATCAAGGGAAGTTCCATCCCTTTTATCGATTGATCTGAGAATAATATTGTCTATGAAACTTCTAAAACAATTCACATGATACAAAGGAGGGTATGCCGATGGCAGAATGTAGCCGTTTGGATGAGATTCAGACAGATGTAAGGTGTTTGAATGTTTTACAGAAAAACCTGGTTTGGAAGGAGACATTTCCGAATACTGTTCCAGCCAGGACATTTTATTCGGAAGGTGTGTCAGAATATCTGACGGTACGGGAAAATGAGACGTTATATGGAAAGCGGACTGAACCACAAAGTACCGATTTTTTGAAGGAACAGTGGGAAACGTATCGGCGCATTTTAAAGCGGCTTACGATTATGAGTGATGCGTTTATGCGGAATGTATTTAAGAAAAAGGAATGCACGGAATATATTCTTCGTATTATCATGGGAAATCGGGAGCTGGAAGTAGTGGAGCAAGTGCTTCAAAAGGATTATAAAAATTTGCAGGGGCGTTCTGCGATACTGGATTGCGTGGCGAGGGATGCAGAGGGAATTTTATATAATGTGGAAATTCAGCAGGAAAGTGAGGGTGCATCTCCTAAGCGAGCACGGTATCACTGCGGTTTAATGGATATGAATATTTTAAAGAAGGGGAGTCATTTCGAAGAACTTCCGGAAACCTATGTAATTTTTATTACACGCGAGGATGTGTTGGGAAAAAATCAACCGTTGTATCGGATTCGAAGAACGATAGAGGGGGATGATGAAGAATTTAAAGATGGGGTTTATATTATTTATGCAAATTCATCGTATCAGGACACCTCAGAATTAGGACGGTTGATGCATGATCTGAATTGTGCGGATGCAGATGAAATGTATAGTGAAGTATTAGCAGAACGCGTGCGGGAACTGAAAGAGACACAGGAAGGAGTGACGCATATGTGCCGGGAACTGGAGATGCTGTATCAGGATGGGGTTAAATTGGGAGAACAGAGGGGAGAAATGCGTGGCGAGAAATGCGGAGAACGCAAGGAACGTCTAAGAAATATTTTATACATTGTCCGAAAGATGAAGATATCTCCAGACGAGGCGATGGATATCTTAGAAATTGAGCCGGATGAGCGGGAAATGTATAGGAAAGAGATACAGGAGTAGCCAGAGCGTATAGCTTTTCTACCAGTTCAAAGGATTACAGTTATCAAATCCATCCGTATCAATCGTATCCTGGAACTGGGCGATCTTGTCGGATAGGCAGTCAATCCGCGCCTGCATGGCGTCCCGTTCTTTCTGGGATGCTTCTTTTAAGCGGATCAAAATTTCCTGACGTTCGCGCAGGGTGGAATTACCTTCCTGGCACAGGGCGAAATAGTGGCGGATTTCCGGAATGGAAAGACCGCTGGCACGCAAAAATTTAGCACCCTGCAGCCAGTGAAGGGATTCCTCATCAAAAAGCCGGTTTCCGTTGCTGTCGTGGCGCAGATTCGGTACCAGTCCCATGTCACAGTAATGGCGGACCGTGTGGACGGTTAAGTCTAATTGTTTACACATCACATATCTTTGATCGTATAAATCATATCGCATAGTTCCTTTCATAACACAGAAGAATAAACATAAAAAATTCTAAATCCTAAAAAAATGCTTGCCCTCGGGTTACCCGAGGGGGATATGCTTAGTGTATCACAAAAAGATAGAATCATATCAATAAAACTATCATACCAGAAAAAGGATATTCGGGAAACTGGAAACGAGTATGTAATCTGGAGAAAAGCGATTGTATGGAAGGAGACAGATATGAAAGATTTTGTATATGACGGCGGAGTCCGTATCATTTACGGTGCAAATCAGGAAACAATGGTGGCAGAAGAGATTGCAAAACTGGGAAAACGTGTTTTAGTGGTTCCGACGGGCAGTTTTGTGTCTGGCGGCCATTACGAGGAACTGAAAAGCACCCTGACGGCAGCGGGGCTTGAGGTATTCTGTTTAAAGACGGGAAAACGGCCGCTTTTGAGCAAGGTAAACGAGGGCGTGTCGCTCTGCACACAGGAGTCGATCGAGGTGGTTCTGGGAATCGGCGGCGGCGTCAGCATGGATCTGGCGAAGACGATCGCATTTGCGGCGCTGCATACGGATGTACCGATGGAGAAATATCTGACGTATGAGTGTTCCACCGAAGGACTCTCACAGCTTCCGGTTGTGACGATCCCGACCAATCCGATGTCGGGTTCTGAGACAAACCCGGATGTCCAGATCACGATTGATGAGACGGGGATGCAGGCGGGCTGCCCGGTAGGAAAGGCAGTCTTTACATGGCTGAATCCAACTTATATGAAGTCGCTGCCGGAGCACGTTCTCACCTATGGACAGATGACGGCGTTTGTGCAGTTGTCCATCAATTACCTGAATCTGACCCGTTCCGTTTTGGCGGAACATTATGCGGAAGGTTCGATGAAAACGATTCTCGAATGCCTGCGGAGAAGTCTGGCAGATTCCGAGGATATGGAGGCACGCGGAACCCTTCTTTTAAATAGTGCGCTGAGCCTGTCTGGACTCAATGATTTTGGCCGTGAGCCGGAGTTTATCCCGTATCCGCTCCAGTCCTTCGCACAGCGCTATCTGGGACTTGATTACCCACAGGCATTGACGGGACTGTTTCCGTACTGGTTAAAGGAAATTTACCGCGCAAGTGGGGATAAGGCGATTTTCTACCGATATTTCAGAGAAATTTTAAATGTGGCGCCAGATGGAAAAGAGGACGAGGCGCTTCTGATGGAAGCACTGGATGCGCTGAAAAAACTCTATCAGGAATTTGGAATTGCATTTACCTATGGGGAGATGGCAGAAGACCCGAAGGATCATGAAAAACTGGTATCGATCATCGATTCCTTTGGACCGATGCTGTGCCGGATCATGCCGGTGACGAGCGAATCGCTGGCGGAAATGATCGAGGACGCGATTGTGGGAAACTTGAAGTAATTAATTGGACGGATAAAGAATATAAAAATAGGATAAGGGCATAAAAAAGGAAGCACTGGGGCAGCAGAACAATGCCGGCCGTGCTTCCTTTTTGACACTATTTAGATTTTTTAAATGGTTAAATCAATGATAACCAATCATACATTGATTAATCTAACACATTCTTAATCGCTTCTAACAGCTCATCATACGTCTCGTAAGCCGGAAATTGCGGATACTCTGCCTTGATCTCATCGGTCGTGCGGAAGAGGAAACCGGCCTTGCTTGCCTCGATCATGGCGAGATCGTTGTGGCTGTCGCCGCTGGCGATCGTCTCGAAGCCGCAGGACTGGAGCGCCTTGACGGTGGTATATTTGGATTTCTCACAGCGCATCTTGAAATCGGTAATCTCTCCATGTTCACCGACAACCAGGGAATTGCAGAAGATGGTCGGATAGCCCAGCTTTTTCATCAGAGGACCGGCAAACTGGGAGAAGGTATCGCTGATGATGATCACCTGCGTGATTTCTTTCAATTTGTCTAAGAACTCTTTTGCGCCTGGAAGCGGATCGATTTTCGAGATTGTTTCCTGAATCTCCTTGAGTCCCAGTCCGTGCTCGCGCAGGATATTTAAACGGTAATTCATCAGTTTGTTATAGTCCGGCTCGTCGCGGGTGGTGCGTTTTAACTCCGGGATTCCGGTTTCTTCGGCAAATGCGATCCAGATTTCCGGTACTAACACACCCTCCAGATCTAAACATACAATATCCATGTCTCCTCCTATCTGATACAGCGCCAGTCAGCGTTGTGCTCGATTGAAAAATTTGCTTCCTATTATAGACGAAATGTATGGGAAATACCAGAGAAATTTGAGAAAAAATAAAAGAATGGAAGGAAATGCCATCCGCCCGCAGAGAGAAAGACTCAGAAGTGAAGGGAGTGTATAACAAAGCAGAGTCGCCGTAGTTTCCGGCAGAACCTGAAAATACCGCAGACGGGACTCCCTTTTTCGTAGGGAGATCCCGTTTACGGTATTTATAATCCGCATATCAATAAAATGATTAACAATGCGCCGGTTTATTCATTTCAGACTGTTTATGTTCGGCTGCCTTTGAAGCAGTTGATTTTGAAAACAGCACCTTACCGGAGTGTACAACGATGATGACACCCAGTACCATCAGCAGAACCGCGATGATAAGCTGCAGTCCCTCAACCATGAAGACAGCAGTTCCGGCGTTGTAGGCCTTTACCAGTGCGATGCAGCGCTCCACAAGGGCGGTGAAGGTAACGCACAGCATGACAACCAGCGGAACCAGCAGTGTACGGTTTTCACGGCCGGTGACACGTAAGAAGACGCACAGGGTGATGAGAACCAGGGCGCTTAATAGCTGGTTGGCGCTGCCGAACAGCGGCCAGATGTTGGAGTAGCCGATCTGGGTCAGGATGTAGCCGCATACCAGAGTGATAACAGTTGCAAAATATTTGTTGCAGAGAAGCTTTCTCCATCCTTCCGCATGCTCCATGTCATCGACACTGAACAGCTCCTGGAAGGACATACGTCCGATACGTGCAACGGAATCAAGGCTTGTCAGGGCCAGTGCGGAGACACACATGGTCATAAAGCACTGGGCGGCGTAAACCGGGATGCCGAACATCTCCAGGAATCCGGCCACACCGGAGGAGAAGATGGCAAACGGAGTACCGGTTGCGGCTGTGCCATCGGCGGAAGCGGCAGCACCGGCTACACACAGAGCCAGAACGGCCAGTAAACTTTCCAGAAGCATAGCACCGAAACCAACCTTCGGCATATCTTTTTCATTGGCGATGGCCTTGGAAGAAGTACCGGAGGAAACCAGGCTGTGGAATCCGGATACAGCGCCGCAGGCAACGGTTACAAACAGAATCGGGAACAGATCGCCGGATTTTTCATTGTGGAATCCGGTGTAAGCCGGCAGGTTCATCGTCGGATGGGCAACAACCAGTCCAACGACCGCACCGATAATCATACCGGCGAACATGAAGGTTGTCATCAGGTCACGCGGTTCCATCAGAAGCCACATCGGAAGAACGGCTGCCAGGAAGATATAAGCAAATACCATGTAGGACCAGTTTGCTTTCGTAGTAACGAGCGGGCAGTTCATGCCGATCACGAAAGCGGCGACGGTGCAGACCAGTCCAAGGGCGGTTTCTTTCCAACCGTGGAACTGTGCCTTTTTCTGAATCAGTCCAAAGACAACGGCAAATGCAATGAAGAGAAGCGAAATGCTTCCGGCTGCGCCGTTGACGGTGGCTGCTTTAGATAAGGTGGTCACGCCATCGACGGTTTCATAAGCGTTAAACGTTCCGGCGACCATGTCGGCAAATGCGGCGGTTACAATTAAGGTAAACAGCCAGCAGAACAGAAGGAACAGCTTTTTACCGGTTTTGCCGATGTACTGCTCGATCAGAAGTCCCATCGACTTGCCTTCATTTTTAACGCTGGCGTACAGGGCGCCGAAATCAGTGACCGCACCGAAGAAGATGCCGCCCAGGATGATCCAGAGGAAGACCGGAACCCATCCAAAGACAGCCGCCTGAATCGCACCGGTGACAGGGCCGGCACCGGCGATGGATGAAAACTGGTGGGCAAATACAACCCATCCGTCGGTCGGAACGTAATCCTGACCATCTTCTTTGGTGACGGCAGGTGTTTTGGCGTTTGGATCAATGCCCCATTTATGGGCCAGCCACCGGCCATAAAGCAGATAACCTGCGGCCAGGCAGCAGGCTGCGATTACAACAATTACTAATGTATTCATAACAATGCCTCCATTCCAAGGTGAAGTGGCACCTTGTCAAAACGCCGTTTGGAGTTTTGACAAAATGTACGCTGATCGCCCTTGTAGTATAAGTTTTTCTGTCAGTCTGCGATCGAAAAAGGCTTCCGCCTTTTGAAATCATGTTTCAAGAAGACGAAAGCCAAAGCGTCCGCGGTACCACTTCTTTTACCGGCTGTTAAGCCGATCTCTCAGTCATATCCGTCTGTTATGTCAAGTTTCCAAGATGTCAGCGAATCCGACACAACCTGAGATGTCAGCGTGCAAGTTCCACGGCTTCACGTTTCCCTGCTCTCCGTCAGGGCAAACACCCGTAAAAAATGCTTATGTCAAGAGCCAGATTCAATTTTAAGACGGATATGTTTCCTGATAACGGTAGGAATCCGTACCGGATTACTGGTAAAAAAATACGTTTATCCGGTCAGCTCACAGGGGATAATTTCCATCGGCGTTACTGTCTTTCATCGCCCGGCAGCTCTCTGAAAACGTGGAGAATGGGAAATCGTGTCCTGCTCAATGCTTTTTACAAGTACGAATTATAGACTTCCTGGGCAGAAAGTCAACTGAAAAAATAGCCGGAAGTTTGTGACAGAAATTTTACAAATCCGTCATTTTGACAAAAAAATCACAACTAGGAAATTTAATAGCTGCTTATAAATTTGATAATATCTTCCGGTAAAGGAGTGCATTCGCTAAAATAGAGTTACCAAGCAGCAATAAGGGTATGTGCTCCCGGAAAATCCGATGTAAAAGTAAGTGCAGGAAAGAGCCCGGGCGCACATGGTAAAAAAACGGAGGTACGTTCAATGTTAAATGAAGCAGTGATCAAAGTATTAAAAAGCAGTATGTGGGATCTGGCAACCTGTGCAAACGGAGAGCCGAATGTCGTTCCGGTTGCATTTAAGGATGTGACGGAGGATGGAAAACTGGTAGTCGGAGATGTATTTCTCGAGACAACCTTAAAGAATATCCGCGCAAACGACGGAAAAATCGCTATTTCAGTTTATGATGCACAGAGCCTGGAAGGATATCAGATCAAGGGAACTGCCGAGTATGTGACAGAAGGTGCGGTGGTAGATACCTTCAAGGCTATGGTAGAAAAGATGTTCAACGGTGCGGCAACCGCCAAGGGCGCCCTGATCATTTCCCCGTCCAAAGTTATCGTGACGACGCCGGGTGCAGACAATAAGAAGGAAATTTAAGCTCAGCTCACACTATCACACACTAACACACACGATTGTATACTATTAAATTTCATAGTAACTTCCAAAACGATCACCTTCGGGCTATAATGAAGCAAATATAGCTGGAAGGTGATTGTTGTATGGCAAAATATAAGAAAAAATTAGAAGATGATATACGATGTCCGCTTGAGTACGGCCTGGCGATTTTTGGAGGAAAATGGAAATCCCGCATTATCTGTGTTCTGTCGGCCAATGAAAAACTGCGGTACAGTGAGCTGCGCAAGGAAATGTACAATATTACGGACGCGGTGCTGGCGGCCACCCTCAAGGATCTGATCGAAGACGGCATCATCGAACGAAAGTCCTACGATGAGATACCGCCGAGGGTCGAGTATTCTTTGACGGAAAAAGGAAAATCGGTCGTGCCGATTTTACAGAGCATCTGCGGCTGGTCCGGTATCTTTTATAAGGAAGATACGGAAAACGAGATGGTACAGTGCCAGAAGTGTGATCATCGCGGATAAGAGGAATGTGGTTGTTTGGCCTGGCAAGCGTGAAGAGGCTCTGGCGGCAGAAACGGTGTGAAGTGGGAGCGCAGATAGGAGTGCAGGAAAATGGAGAAGCAGGATGAGTTATTGGCGGTCATGCCCGTTCCGAAGGTGTTTCTAAGATTGGCGATTCCGGCGGTGGCGGCGCAGTTGATCAATATTTTATACAATCTGGTGGATAAGATGTTTATCGGGCGTATTCCGGGCGTGGGAAAACAGGCGTTGGCCGGCGTCGGCGTGACGGCACCGGTTATTCTGGCGATTTCAGCGTTCGCGGCGCTTGTGAGCATGGGCGGCGCGCCGAAAGCATCGATTTTTATGGGAAAAGGGGATACCAGACAGGCGGAAAAGGTGATGGGAAGCTGTACGTGGCTGTTGATTCTGCTGTCACTTGGTTTGACCGGAATCATGCTGCTGTACGGAAGAACGGTGCTGCATTTCTTTGGTGCAAGCGACGATACAATCTCCTATGCAGCCGATTATATGGAGATTTATTGTCTGGGAACCTTGTTTACACAGCTCACGCTGGGGCTGAATGCGTTTATCACGGCGCAGGGGAAAACCTGGATCAGTATGTGCAATGTGGCGGTGGGAGCCGTGACAAATATTGTGCTGGATGCGCTGTTTATCCAGGGCTTTGGAATGGGCGTCAGAGGGGCGGCGCTGGCGACGATTCTGGCACAGGGAGTGTCAGCCGGTTTTGTGCTCCGTTATCTGATAAAAGGAAAAAGTGCGTTGCGGCTGCAGTGGAAGGATATCCGTTTTGATGCGTCTCTTCTCTGGGCCTGTATTCTGTTGGGAGCTTCCCCGGCCCTTATGCAGTTGACCGAAAATATGGTTGCCATCAGCTTTAACACCTCCCTGCAGAAATACGGGGGAGATATGGCGGTGGCTTCCATGAGCATTCTGATCAGCGTGATGCAGTTTGTGATGCTGCTTCTGCCGGGACTGGTGCAGGGCGCGCAGCCGCTTTTGAGCTATAATCTCGGTGCAAAACAGGTTGGAAGAGTCAAGGAGACGTTTCGGCTGCTGCTTTTTTGCTGTGTGAGCGGTTCCTGTCTGATCTGGCTTTTGTGCATGATAGCACCGAGTGTTGTTTCCTCGATTTTTACGGATGACAGCGCCTTGATTCTGTATACAGACAAAAGTATGCGCGTGTATCTGGCGATGCTCTGGCTGTATGGCGTGCAGGTGGCGTGCCAGTACAGTTTTGTCGCGCTGGATCAGGCCCCCAAGGCGATTTTTCTTACGATCTGGAGAAAAATCATTCTTCTGATTCCGCTGATCTTTCTTTTGCCGCATGTCTGGCCAGATGCAGTCATGGGTGTTTACCTGGCGGAACCGATCGCAGACACGATCGCGGTCTGCACGACGGCGCCGATGTTTTATTTCTATTATAGAAAATTAAAATTCCTGTGTTAAAATTTCGAAAAAACTGGACACGCCCTTATTTTGCGGTATAATAGGTAATTGTCGGCTCTTTTTGGGGCTGACAATTACTTTTTGTTTAAATTGGGAAGAAAAAGGGAGAATTTGAGGTATGGAAAAAATACGTCCAATGTTGTTTACAACATTGAAGAAGTATTCCGGCGCCCAGTTGATGTCGGATGTGGTAGCGGGTATCATCGTAGCGATCATCGCGCTGCCGCTTTCAATCGCACTGGCGCTGGCATCCGGTGTAGGCCCGGAACAGGGTATCTACACAGCGATTGCTGCCGGATTTGTGATTTCATTTTTAGGCGGCAGCCAGGTGCAGATTGCAGGGCCAACCGCAGCATTTGCAACGATCGTAGCAGGTATCGTGGCGAAAAGCGGCGTGGAAGGACTGGCAGTCGCGACGATCATGGCAGGTATCATCCTGGTTATCATGGGATTCTGCCATTTTGGTTCACTGATTAAGTTTATTCCGTTTACGATCACGACCGGATTTACTTCCGGTATCGCGGTGACGATTGTCATCGGCCAGTTAAAGGATTTTTTCGGTGTGACCTATCCGGCGGGTATGGAGACGATCGAGACGATGCAGAAGCTGAAAGCCTTTGTGGCCGGATTTGGAAGCGTCAATCTGCATGCGATCATCGTCGGCGCAGTATGTCTGGCGATTCTGATCGTGATGCCGAAGATCACTGAGAAGATTCCGGGATCTCTGGTAGCTGTTATCGCAGGTATTTTAATGGTAAAATTCCTGCCGCTGCAGGTAAATACGATCGGCGATCTTTACACAGTCAGCAACAAGCTTCCGGCTTTCCGTCTGCCGGTATTCAGTTTTGGTGTGATTCAGGCATCCCTGTCGGATGCGTTTACAATTGCGGTGTTGGCAGCGATTGAGTCACTGCTTTCCTGTGTGGTAGCAGACGGTATGATCGGCGGAAAGCACCGTTCCAACACGGAGCTGGTGGCACAGGGCGCTGGCAACATCATTTCCGCCCTGTTTGGCGGTATCCCGGCGACGGGCGCGATCGCGCGTACCGCAGCCAATGTTAAAAATGGAGGCCGTACCCCGGTTGCAGGCATGGTTCATGCAGTCGTTCTGCTTCTGATTCTGGTAGTCCTGATGCCGTGCGCAAGCTGGATTCCGATGCCGACCATCGCAGCGATCCTGTTTATGGTTGCCTACAATATGTGTCAGTGGAGAACCTTCGTCCGTCTGACCAAGACAGCGCCGAAGAGCGATATTGCGGTTCTAGTGCTGACGTTCTTCTTAACCGTTATTTTCGATCTGGTGGTAGCGATCGAGATCGGCATGCTCTTATCCTGTCTGCTGTTTATGAAGCGGATGAGTGATGAGACAGGTGTCAGAAGCTGGCTCTACGTCGAAGAGGTAGAGGAGCAGAAGCGCAAAGAGCAGGAAGCAAGAAACGCGAAAAAAGCGGGAAAAGAGCTTTCGGTGGAAGAGGCACAGCTCTTAGCGGCAGCTGCCGAGGATGAAGAAGCAGCCATGAAAGAACAGGCACGTCTGCGGGAGATTCCGAGAGAACTGGCTGTTTATGAGATTACGGGACCGCTGTTCTTCGGTGCAGCAGACCGCATCAATCAGATTGAAACCCGCAAGGAGACGAAATGCCTGGTTCTCCGTATGCGTGCCGTTCCGGCGGTTGACAGTACGGCGATGAACTCGATGGTGGCTCTCTATGAGCGCTGCCAGAAGAATGGCGTCACACTGATTCTGTCCCATGTCAACGAGCAGCCGATGCACGTGATGGAGAAGGCTGGATTTGTGGGTATGGTCGGACGCGATCATTTCTGCCCGAATATCGAGGCGGCCCTTGACCATGCGGATGAGGTGCTGGGAAAATAAAACGGACAGAAAAACAGGAAGATCACATGTGTGAACGGCGAGCGGTGTGAATGGTGCCGAATACATATGTGGATAATCCTTGAAAAAAGAAGCTGAATGGTGGATTAAGGCCGCGGGAGAGGAAAGAGATGGACATCTATCGGAGAATGGAAGAAGTATTTAAACGGATTCCGGACGGATGCGTGACGACTTACGGGCAGATCGCACTCCTGTGCGGTGCACCGCGCCATTCCCGCCAGGTAGGGTATGCGCTTCGCGCGAACCGCCTGGGCGATGTCCCGGCCTTCCGGGTGATTAATTCCAAGGGCTTTTTAAGCGGCGCGGCGGCGTTTTCTTATCCGGGGCAGCAGAAGAAAATGCTGGAACAGGACGGGATCCGGGTGGAATCCACCGAGGACGGCGACCGCGTCGATTTGAAACGATATGGATGGAAACCATCGATGGACGAGGCGGAAGAGCTGTATGCGCTGTTTCGGGAGATGGGGATCTGAGTGAAAACTGGATAATATGTTTCTGAATGAAAGGTTATTCAGAAGAAGTGAAAAAGATGGATAAGATAGCAGATGATAGAGAGGTAACCCCTTAAAGCTAGGCTTTTGCGAGACGACTTCGGTCGTCTCGTTTTCTTTATTGTAGTATATCTCCTACGCATAGGAACTCTGAATGTTTGAAAAGTTTTAGACGGAGTCTTAATGCAATCTTAATGTGGATGAATGGAATCTAATGCTATCTTTGAATAAGGAATGTTATAATGAAACGAAAGTATGGTAAAAGAAAAAGGGGATATCGATATTTATGCCGGAACGTTTGCATAGAAAAAAACATTTAACATCATTTCAATTAATTCTTTTAGGGTTTGCCGGGGTGATTTTGACAGGAACTTTTTTGCTGATGCTGCCTGTTTCGTCAGCGGAAAGAGTTGTGACACCATTTCGGGAGGCCCTTTTTACGGCAACTTCGGCGGTATGTGTGACGGGATTAGCCGTGGTGGATACAGGGAGTTACTGGTCTTTTTGGGGACAGCTCATTATTTTGATGCTTATACAAATTGGTGGGTTGGGGGTAGTAACCGTTGCGGTTGCTGTCTTTATGCTTTCAGGAAGAAAAATTTCTATCATGCAGCGCAGTACGATGCAGGATGCGATTGCTGCTCCTAAAATCGGAGGTATTGTTCGCCTGACAAGGTTTATTTTAAAGGGAACTTTTTTGATAGAGATAGCAGGAGCCCTTTTGCTATTGCCGGTTTTTATCCATGACTTTGGATTACAGGGAATCTGGAGGGCGGTGTTTCATTCAATTTCGGCATTTTGCAATGCAGGATTTGATATATTGGGGGCCCCGGAAAAACGGTTTGTATCCCTCACAGGCTATGCAGAAAATGGTCTGGTAAATTTGGTAATTATGGGATTAATTATAGTGGGAGGGATTGGATTTCATACATGGGGGGATATTTGTGAAAATCAGTTTCGATTTAAGCGGTATCATATGCAGAGTAAAGTAATTCTGGTACTTACAATTGTTCTGATCTTTTTTCCGGCATTGCTTTTTTGGAAGTATGATTATAGTGGACTTCCAATGGATAAAAGGATTTTTGCAGCATTGTTTCAATCGGTTACAACCAGAACGGCAGGATTTAATACGATGGATTTATCCGGGATGACGGAAGCATCGAATGTGGTTATGATTCTTTTAATGCTGATCGGAGGTGCACCCGGCTCTACGGCAGGCGGAATGAAGACAACAACGTTTATGGTGTTAATTTTAAATGCAATTGCCACCTGTCGCGGGCGGGAAAATGTGGAAGTGTTTGGACGCAGGATGGATCCAATGGTAATAAAAAATGCAGCGACAATTGCAGTCCTGTATTTTAGCTTATTTTTCTGTGGTGGAATTGTGATTAGCCTTTATGAAAAACTGCCGGTTTTAAGCTGCCTGTTTGAGGCGGCCTCTGCGATTGGAACGGTAGGGTTAACGCTTGGATTAACACCGGGATTACATGGTTTTTCACAGTGTATTTTAATTGTATTGATGTATTTTGGAAGAGTAGGCATCATGACGTTGATTTATGCAGTGTTTGTTGGAAAGCATACACAAAATGCAAAATTTCCATTGGAAAAAATAATGGTAGGATAAAGGGGAAAGATTCGAATGAAAAATATTTTACTAATTGGTCTTGGACGTTTTGGAAAACATATAGCGATGCAGTTGAATCAACTTGGACATGAAATCATGGCAGTGGATCAGGATGAGGAGAGAGTCAGCAAAGTTCTTCCGTATGTAACGAATGCACAAATTGGTGATAGCACAGATGCAGAATTTTTGGAATCATTGGGAGTCGGAAATTATGATATTTGTTTTGTGGCGATTGGAGGAAGCTTCCAGAATTCTCTGGAAACAACCTCGCTTTTAAAAGAACTGGGAGCCAAGATGGTAATTTCCCGTGCAGAACGGGATGTACAAGAAAAGTTTCTGCTTAGAAATGGGGCTGATAAGGTTATTTATCCGGAAAAACAGGTGGCAAAATGGGCTTCCATTCGTTATACTGATGATTGTATCCTTGATTATATGGAAGTAGATGCTTCTCATGCCATTTTTGAGGTAGAAGTTCCGGGTCAGTGGAGTGGAAAAACGGTCGGAGAACTGGACATACGAAAAAAATATAATATTAATATTTTGGCCGTCAAAAAAGGCGGAGAGATTAGTGTGGCTATTTCTGCGGATACACGTTTAACAGAGGATATTACGATTCTGGTGCTGGGAGAATATAAAGCGATACGAAAATACTTCCATATTTAAGGGAGCAGAAACAAGATCACGATAGAACAAAATGGCGGAAAAAGAATGAATATAAATGAGAAGAAGGAAACCATAAAAGTATATGCAGAGAAAACATTGTTTCGCGAGATAGGAATGACGTGTGTAATTTTTGCGATTTGTACGATTGTGGGACTGTTATTCCAGAAACTGCATTTTACAGATACAAATATTGTGACGGTGTATATTTTAGGAGTACTCCTTACTTCTATTTTGACCAATGGTTATCTATACAGCCTGATAGGTTCTTTCTTAAGTGTCTTTTTGTTTTGTTTCTTTTTAACAGAGCCCCGGATGTCTTTTCGGACGTATGCTGTTGGATATCCGGTCACATTTGTGATCATGCTTGTATCATCCGTTTTGACAGGAACATTGGCAGCAAAATTAAAGACGCATGCGAGAATTTCTGAGCAGCTGGCATTTCGGACACAGATATTGTTTGAAACGGATCGTCTTTTGCAAAAGACCAGAAGCAGCAAAGAGATTCTTGCAGTATCATGTATTCAACTGGCACGTATGCTGGATCGGGAAATTGTGGCATACGTTGCGAAAAATGGAACTTTATCAGAGGGGGAATTGTTTCCTGTTCCGGATGAGGCCTTGACGGAAGAAAAAAGAAAGAAAATTTTGACATCCGAGGAACGCCGTGTGGCCGAGTGGGTATATGAGAATAGGAAGCGGGCGGGTGCGACAACCCGCTATTTTGGAACTGTAAAGTGCTTGTATCTTGCGATTCAAAGCGGAAACAGTATATATGGAATTGTGGGCATACCGATAGGTAAGAGAACCTTGGATTCCTTTGAAGACAGCATAGTCGTGTCACTCATTAATGAGTGCGCACTGGCGATGGAAAATTCTAAAAATGCGGTAGAAAAAGAGAAAAATGCGATTCGGGCGAAAAATGAGCAGATGCGGGCCGATCTGTTGCGGGCTATTTCACATGATCTGCGAACGCCGCTTTGTTCCATTTCTGGTAATGCGGATATGCTGCTTACGAATGGTACACGCCTGGATGAGGAAACAAAACGTCAGATTTATACGGACATTTATGATGATTCAGAATGGCTGACCGGTGTGGTGGAAAATTTGTTGTCCATAACGCGCCTCCACGATGGAAGATTGAAATTTAAGTTTTCGGATCAGCTTCTGGATGAGGTGATTGCAGAGGCACAGCGTCATATCAGCAGAAAAGACAAAGAACATCCGATTACGGTGGAATGTGAGGAATTTCTGCTTGTCCGCATGGATGTGAGATTGATCATACAGGTGCTGATCAATTTGATTGATAATGCGGTTAAGTATACGCCGCCGGGAACAATGATTCGGATTATAGGGGAAAGAAAAGCGGATGGAGCGCAGATATCTGTGGAGGATAATGGGCCCGGAATTCCAGATGATATGAAACCTCATATCTTTGAAATGTTTTATACAGGAAAAACGACGATTGCGGACAGCCACCGAAGTCTTGGGCTCGGTCTTGCGTTATGCCGTTCGATTATAGAGGCTCATGGAGGAAAATTGACATTATCGGATCATGTGCCGCATGGCTGTATATTTACATTTACGTTACCGCTCAGCGAGGTGAAATTGCATGAATAAAACAGTAATTCTGGTGGTTGAAGATGACAGACCAATTCGAAATCTGATGGTAACCACGTTAAAAACGCATGATTATAAATATCTGACGGCCGAAAATGGAACGGAAGCTTTGCTGGAGGCATCTTCTCATAATCCGGATATTGTTTTACTGGATCTGGGATTGCCGGATATGGAGGGAGTAGAGGTGATCCGGCAGATTCGTTCTTGGTCCAATATGCCGATTATTGTACTTAGTGCCCGAAGCGAGGACGTGGATAAGATAGAAGCGTTGGATGCGGGAGCGGATGATTATATTACAAAACCATTTTCGGTTGAAGAATTGTTGGCGCGTATCCGGGTAACCCAGCGGCGTCTCTCACTTCTTCAGACAGTAGATAGTCAGAAAGCGTCGGTATTTTTCAATGGAGAGCTGAAGATTGATTACAGTGCGGGATGCACCTATTTAAATGGAGAAGAACTGCATCTGACACCGATTGAATATAAGCTTTTATGTCTTTTGTCGCGTAACGTGGGAAAAGTATTGACTCATACGTATATTACGCAGCAGATATGGGGACGGTGTTTAGAGAGTGATACGGCATCCTTGCGTGTTTTTATGGCAACTTTGCGGAAAAAGCTGGAAGCGGATAAAACGGGAACTGCGTATATACAAACACATGTAGGGGTTGGATACAGGATGCTCCGGATTGAATAAAAAATCAGTTTAAGATTTGGAGAAAGGAAAATTAGGAAATGACAGGGGGAAGAATGTTGTGCAGGAAAAAGAAAGAAGACTCATTGTTGGACTGCGGCGCGAATTACATCGGGCAGCAGAACTCTCTGGGAAAGAATATCGGACAAAAAAGATTTTAATGGACTTTTTAAGGTGGATGACACATTTAGAAATTGTGGATCGAGGGGCGTGGTTTTATGCGTATTATGAGCCGGAAATGTTAACTTCAAAGGCTCCGATCGCTTTTCGCGCGGATTTTGATGCCCTCCCAATTCCAGAAACCATTGATCTTCCCTATTCCTCCCAGACCCCGGGTGTTTCTCACAAATGTGGGCATGATGGGCACAGCGCAGCACTGGCGGGACTGGCACTTGTCTTGGAGCGAAATGGCGCTGACCGCCCGGTTTATTTGATTTTTCAACATGCAGAGGAGATCGGCGGAGGCGGAGAAGCTTGTGCGAAGCTGCTGCGGGAGAAGCAGATTTCGGAGGTTTACGCATTTCACAACTGGAGCGGATTTCCGGAGAGGGCTGTTTTAGTGCGTCCGGGTACGGTGCAATGTGCTTCAAAAGGGCTGACAATCCATTTTATGGGAAAAACGGCGCATGCCAGCCAGCCGGAGGACGGTATCAATCCATCAAAAGCGGTGGCAGAACTTCTATTGGCGGTGGATAAGAGTTCCGGAAATCCAGAGTACCGTGGACTGGTACTGACGACACCGATTCATGTGGAGATTGGCGAAAAGAATTTCGGAATTGCGGCTTCGACAGCAGAGGCATCGTTTACGCTGCGCGCTGAGTATGAAAAAGAACTCGATGCACTGGAATCGGAGATTCGGGAGACGGCAAAAAGGCTGGCAGAGGAAGAACATTTAAAGGTTTCCTTTGAGGAACAGGATGTATTCCCGGAGACGGCCAACGATCGCGGCTGTGCTGAAAGGGTTATCCGGGCGGCAGAACGGGTGGGGATTTCCCTGTATCCGATGGAAAAGCCGTTTCGCGCGTCGGAAGACTTTGGATGGTATCAGAAAGAGTGTCCGGGAGCAATGTTTTATATTGGCAATGGGGAAAATTATCCGCCGATTCACACGACGGGGTATGATTTTAATGATCGGATTTTAGAGGTGGCGGTGAAGGTGTTCTGGGAGCTGATAGAAAGTTCTGCGCTTTCGAACATGCCGTGTATGAGGAATGGCCGGAACGTAGAGTTTGGCTTTCGGGAAAGGAATTGAAAAAGAAAGTTGCAATGAAAGGCTGTCCATGGAGTATTGCCTGCGCCCCAGATGAGGTTTTGATCCCTCATGCATTGGCGGTAAATCCGAAATTGCAGGGGAATGGTGTTGGCAGGCTGGTGGTGGAAAAGATAGTGGCGCTGGCAAAAGCCAGACACAAGAAAGCGGTTCGGTTAGATGTCCTTAGCGCGTGCAAAGCGGCAGAACGTCTTTATACACGCTGTGGATTTCAATTTGTGGAAGCGAAAGACATGTTTTATGAGGATACAGGATGGACGGAGTATAAGATGTTTGAACTGAATTTGTGATTGCCGGACGAAATGATGAAGAGAATGATAAATTGGGATTGACCGAGCTGAAAGCGAGGGATGCTTCTTGTCCGAAGGGCAAGAAGATGGGCGTGAAATGAATGGAATAAATCGGGATTTGTGAGGTATAGAAATGAACAAGATCGGTTTGATTGGCGGTACGGGACCAGAATCTACTATCGAGTATTACAAGGGGATTGAATATGGAGTACAGAAAAAGTCTGGGCATAGCTTTTTCCCAAATCTGACGATTGAGAGCCTGAGCGTGTTTGATGTGTTGGAATTTTACAGGAAGAAGGATTATGCTGGATTAACAGAGTATCTGTTGAATGGCATCCGCAATCTGGCGGCGGCTGGGGTACAGTATGCTGCACTGACAGGTATCACGCCTCACATTGTATTTGATGAGCTGTCCAAAGTTTCACCGATTCCGCTTATCAGTATGGTAGACAGTGCATGTGACTGTGTGGCGGCACATGGCTATGAGAAGATATGCCTGCTGGGGACGCTGCCTACCATGGATGGGACGTTTTTTCAGAATTCCTTTGAGAAAAGCGGCATTAAGGTGATAACGCCTAACGCAGAAGAAAAGAAATACATTGGAACAAAAATCGAAACAGAGCTGGAATTTGGAAAGGTGATGCCAACGACACAACTGGAGTTTAAAGATATCGCAGAGCGCATCATCCGTGAGAAGCAGGTGCAGGCTATTGTGCTGGGGTGCACGGAACTGCCGCTGATCTTTAACGGCGTGGAATTGCCGGTGCCTTACATCAATGTGATGCAGGTACACATCAACGCACTTGTTGACTTGATTATGCAGGGCTAAGCGAAGCGCCAACTTCCAGCTTGTCAGTGAAATACAAAGGCAAAAATTCCCCGCAAGCGAAGTATTATTCTCTTAATTCTGGCAGCAAATTACTGTAATATTTTGTTTCGCCAGACAAGACATTATCATAGAAGTTCTGTTTCCAGTCAATGAATGCGACAGCCTGCTGCAATTTCTCAATAGACTGAAGCAGAGCTTCTCTCTTATTCTGCAGAATGATTTTTCGCTCTGGAATAGATTTCTCTCCTTCAAGGCAAAGTGTAAGATTCAGCAATGCTCATACCACAATTTTTCAGGCAGTTCAAACTCTGAATCCATTTAATATCGTGCTCATCAAACACCCGGTAATTTCTTTGATCCCTTTTTACATTAGGAACAAGTCCTTCGTTACAGTAAAATTTCAAATTTTCATAGGTCATATCGGTTAATTCGCAGGCTTCTTTCATGGAATACATAACATTCTCCTAAAAATAAAAAGCAAATTCAAAATGCTGAATTTTACGGGTTAAATTTCAAAAAACACTTGACCGGTAGTATCTACCGGCTGATAGGATTATAGCATAACAGAAAAAGCGAATCAACAGACAGGAGGAAAACAAATGGAATATATTACATTAAGTAATGGAGTCAAAATGCCACAGCTTGGCTATGGTGTATATCAGGTTACGAAAGATGAGTGTGAACGATGTGTACGGGATGCTCTGGACGTGGGATATCGCAGCATTGATACTGCTCAGAGTTATTTTAATGAAGTGATATGCTGTGAACTGTAGATGTCAGATATCATCGCAAATGTTGTTAACTTAGCGGGTTTCTACATCTGATAATACACAACATAGGCGGTTGGCTCATTTGTGGTGAATGAAAGTGCAGATGTTGTAGAAAAGAAGGTGATGATTTTTTCTTACCTGTATATCATAACACAAAGGAGGCGATTGCGTATGGAATTAACATATCATTGGAAAGGTGACTATCTGATACCAGA
>JBNMLY010000023.1:0-23602 GCA_050875065.1 Otoolea sp.
GGGCGCTGATGCTGACGATCGGGGGCGTGTTGATACAGCTCTTGGCGAGATAGAAAAAGAATCGTGCTTGATATGTGTTTTTGGAGATGGAAAGGCATCACTGAAATAAAAAAATGCAAGTAAAGGCAGAGACAGAAGTAGAAGGATAACGGGAGAAGGAGAGTTATTTGTCAGACAAAGAAAACTGTGTTTAAAGAGGAAGTTGTCTGACAGTGAAAGAAACAAATGTAAACTGGGGAATAGGGAAAAACTGGGGAGGTATGAATTATGAACATATTCATCGCGATCATGCTGGTATTTGCGGCAGCCGGACTTCTGGACGAGATGCTGGGCGGTAAGCTGGGGCTGATGCCGAACTTTGAAAAAGGACTTGCCACGATGGGCGGCTTGTCGATGTCCACGGTTGGATTTTATGCGATCGGCGTCACATACGTGCAGACGCACGCGGAAGCGATTGCGGAGGCGGCAAAGAGTATGCCATTTGATCCGGCGCTCATTCCAAGCTGCTTACTGGCACCGGATATGGGGGCGCTTGGAATGGCGCAGAAGCTGGCGGCGACACCGGCGCTGGCGGCATTTACCGGCGCGATGGTAGCGGGCAGTCTGGGCATGACGGTCGGCTATCAGCTGCCTGTTTTTCTGGCAGCCGTTCGAAAAAGCGAAATAGGAGAGCTGATGCGGGGATTCATCTTCGGGCTGATTGCCATACCGTCTGGTCTGGCAGTGGGCGGTCTGATGCTGGGTCTGTCTGTCCGTCAGCTCTTTTTTAATATGATCCCGGTTTTGATTCTCTGCATTGTCCTGATCGCGGTGTTTCTTCTGGTTCCGGTGGTAACGATGAAGGTCATGATTTTCTTTGGAAATGCGATCCGCATCTTCAGTTTCCTGTTATTTGGCGTGGCAGTTTTCGGAATCTTCATGCCAAAGTATGCGGTCGTGGAAGATGCGTTGATTGAGGAAATGCTTTTTATGGTACTTCGCATGGTCATAGCAGCGTGCGGCGGCCTGGTGCTGTCCCAGGTGGCGTTAAAACGCCTCCAGAAGCCGATTCAGCGTATCGGAGCGGTTCTGGGGATCAATGAGGAGGCGGTTGTCGGACTGTTCCTTTCCTTCATCCAGAGTCTTGCGATGCTGCCGTTGTTCTCTAAGATGGATCAACGCGGAAAAGTATTAAACGCCGCTTTCTCCGTCGCGGGCGCGTATGTGGTAGGCGGTCAGATGACCTTTGTAGCCTCCCTGATACCGGGAAAATGGGTGACGGCGTATATGATCAGCAAGGTGCTGTCCGGTGGACTGGCTGTGGCGCTGGCGGTGGTGTGTCTGAGGGGATATAAAGGAGAGGAAGAAAAGTAGGATAAAAACGAACCAAAGAGAAGAAAGCAATATGGAATGTTGGAATGTGTCTGAGAGCATACTTCCAACATTCTTTTTATTTATGCGAGCAACAAGCTAAAGCATATGTTCACAAGAGACATTGGCAACTGATGCGATAACCTGGAAAGCTTGCAAGGTGTGTTTTTTAAAGGTGGCGCATAACAGGAAATATCAGAGAAATGTGGAAATGGCGAAAAACACCCCGCTCCCGGCAACTGTCCAGACTGCCGGGGCGGGGTGTTTCCTGCCCTTTCAGGCTTTATTCATTTTTATTAGAAGGCTTTATAGTAGTTATATGATTAGGACAAATACAGTATCTGCGATTAGCAGCATCCGCATCCGCCGCCGAAGCTCTGCTCGGTTCTCTGGATGATCTCGTTCTGAAGCGGTTTATCCAGGTTACGGAAGTAGTCGCTGTATCCGGCTACGCGGACGATCAGTTCCTTATACTCCTCCGGGTTCTTCTGTGCTTCGATCAGGGTCTGACGGTCAATGACGTTGAACTGCATATGATGTCCGTTCATTGCAAAGTAAGAACGAATCAGGGCAGCCAGGTTGTCGATACCTTTCTCGCCTGCGATAGCAGCCGGGGTGAATTTCTGGTTCAGCAGAGTACCACCGGTCTCACAGTGATTCATCTTCGAGCAGGATTTAACAACCGCGGTCGGTCCGTTGACATCGGCGCCTTTCTCCGGGGAGATACCTTCTGACAGTGGAACGTGAGCCAGACGTCCGTTCGGGCTTGCGATCATAACATCACCGAAGTATACGTGGCAGGTGGTCGGAAGCATATCTACATGATATACGCCGCCTCTGGTGGTCGGTCTGCCGGTGATATAGTCCTTGTACTCGTTGAATACGCTTACCATGATGTCATCTGCATAATCATCATCGTTGCCGTACTTCGGAGTCTTATTCTTAACCAGATTCAGGATATCCTCATGACCCTTGAAATCATCATTCATAGCGTCGATGAGTTCCTTCATCGTGAATTTTTCTTTATCAAATACGTTGAACTTGATAGCGGAGAGTGCATCGGAGATGGTTCCGATACCAACACCCTGAATGTAGCTGGTGTTGTATCTTGCGCCGCCTGCGTTGTAGTCTTTGCCCTTCTTGATACAGTCATCGGTACAGATGGAAAGGAACGGAGCCGGCATCATTTCTGCGTAAATTCTTTCGATTACGAGGTTGCCGCGCATCTTAACATCGATGATGTACTCAAGCTGTGTCTTGAATGCGTTCCACAGTTCATCGTAGGATTTGAAATCTTCTGCCTTGCCGGTATGCGGTCCGATCTGTTTCTTGAACATGACATCGTAGCCGTCATACAGAGCGAGCTGTAAGCACTTTGGGATGTTTAAGTAACCGGTCAGCCAGTAAGCCTCGGTTCCCCATGCACCGGTCTCAACACATCCGGAGCATCCGGCGTTTCTTGCATCTACCAGGGATTTGCCCTGATTTACGAGCTCCTGAATCAGCTCATCGGTATTGTAGAATGCCGGCTGGCCCCAGCCCTGACGAGCGATCTCGCAGGCTCTCTTTAAGAACTTATCCGGAGTAACCTTGGAAATCTGTACGTTGGAGTTCGGCTGGTTCTGTCTCATATCTTCCATACAGTCAAGAATTAAGTAGGAAACAGCGTTTACTGCATCGGTACCGTCCTCCTTTACACCGCCGGAGTTGATGTTTGCGAAATCTACGTAAGTACCGGACTCTTTTAAGGTTACGCCAACCTTAACCGGAGCCGGGGAGTTGAACAGTTTAACCCAGAGGCATTCAAGAAGCTCAAGGGCTCTTGTGTCATCCAGAGTGCCGTCCTTGGTGTCCTTCTCATAGAACGGAATCAGATGCTGGTCAAGACGTCCCGGTGTAAATGCATCCCACGGGTTTAACTCGGTGGTAACGCCCAGATGGGTGAACCAGTACATCTGCAGGGCCTGCCAGTAGGTTTCTGGTTTGTGCTCCGGAACAACGGCACAGTTAGCAGCGATCTGCTCCAGTTCCGCTTTTCTGACCGGATCTTTTTCTGTAGCTGCTTTCTCAAGAGCTAAATCATGATATCTCTTACCTAAGATAATGATAGCGTCGCAGCAGATATCCATCGCGCGAAGCTCCTGCTCTTTATCGTAAGCTTCCGGATCGTTGAAGTAATCAAGGTCTTTGATTGTCTGCTCGATCTCTTTCTTGTAATCGCCATAGCCCTTAATGTAGAAGTTCTTGCCGCCGGCGGTATGGCCCGGACCACGCTGCTCCATGAACTCGGTAAACATACCAACCTCATAACAGTCTCTCCATTCCTGGGTCATAGCTTTTAAGAGATGCTCTCTGACTGCACGGTTCTTCCAGTACGGGATGATCTCCTCTTCCTGAAGTTTCAGATCGTCCTCGGTCACGGTGAAGTTTACGAGTTTACGATCGTTCATGATGTGCATATCTTCGATGGTGTGGCAGCACAGTTCCGGGAAGGTCGGAGAACACTGTGGGTCTTTGCCCTTTTCACCGACTAACAGCTCGTCATCGCCCAGATAAAGAGTTTTTCTGGAGAAATATTCTTTCAGAACAAGCGCTCTTAAAACCGGTACGGATACGGAACCTTCGTACTCTTTGTAAACGTCCGTCTCGATCTTGGCTCTTTCCAGATCGATGTGCGGCTGGGTGGAGTGGCTGAGTCTTCTCAGTCGTTTGATTCTCTCGGTACATCCTCGGTCATTGTCCTTTAACAGACCTTCTGGTGTGTTGATTACGAACGAAGTATCAATTTTTTCTGCCATAGTCTTATCCTCCTATATTCACTTTGCTGAATCCCTGTTCCTCGAACATGGATTTAAAATGTTGCATAAGTTCGGACATCGGTACGCTCATCTCTTCGTCATGGTATTCCATGTCGAGGCTGGCGTATTTACCCTTTCCGATGTCATGATATGGTAAAAGGTTTACTTGTTGTGCATGAATGTGATTGTCTTTCAGGAAATGGATGACGCTTTCGATGTGTTCGTCTGTCGCATTCACCTGACCGATGATTGGAAGCCGGATATAGAGGCCGGCGCCGTCGTCGCTTAACTTCTTTAAATTTTCAAGAATCAGGGCGTTGTCCACGCCGATGTACTTCTTGTGTCCCTCTGGATCCATGACCTTTAAGTCGTAGAGGAAAACATCTACATATGGAAGAATCCGTTTCAGGTTCGAATAATCGGTATAGCCGCTGGTGTCGATGAAAACGCTGACGCCGTTCTCATGGAGCCTGCGACAGACTTCCTCGACGTAATCCATATGCTGGGATGCCATGACCTCGCCGCCGGAGAGTGTCACGCCGCCGCCGGACTGATCGTAAAAGATCTTATCCTTCATCGCTTCCTTGACAAGGGCATCGACCGTGTATTCCTTGCCGGCGATCTCGCGGGCTTCGGTGATGCACCAGTCGGTACAGACGCCGCAGGCGGTACACTTGGAACGGTCAAAGACGATTCTGCCATCCACGATGGAGTTGGCTCCCTGTTTGCATTTTGCAACGCAGCGGCCGCAGGTGGTACATTTATGCTGATGGAAAATCAGTTCTTTCTGATAGCGCTGGCTTTCCGGGTTGTGGCACCACATACACCGTAAGGGACATCCCTTGAAGAAAATCGTGGTGCGGACACCGTCGCCGTCGTGCGTTGAAAACTTCTGAATATTAAATATGTAAGGAGTGTCTGTCATCCTTTCGCCTCCTTTGCAAAAACTAGACTGTGTTCTAGTTCTGAGTCTATAATACTACAACCATTTCAAGAATACAAGAGTAAATTGAAAAAAATGAATTAATTTAATTTTTAACAGACGATTCTTAAAGATACCCTATGAAGGGACGATTTTTGCCTGCCGTGCTTATATTGCATTTGATATGGTTAATATGAGATATAATGTAGCATAAATCATGTGAGATAACAACTGGTAAAAGTGAGCATTTGAATGTGCTTTTTTAAAGAAAGATTGTATATTTTTAAAGCGTATGAAAGAAAATTTCAAAAAATGAAATAATTTTCACTCTATTCAGAACAAAATAAAATAGTTCCATGTACATGAAATAAATTCCGTCGGAAATGGGAAGAAAATCCTGCTTGGCAGCGGCAGGAAAGGCTGAAAAATAAAGATGTCCGGCCATGAAGGATGAAATTTGGAAGAAAAAAGTGTGTTCGTGTTTATGAAAATAGTGAAAAAGTGAATGGTATGAAAATGCGAAAAAAGACTATTATGAAAAAATAAACGGTTTTTTAAATGATACGGCAGGTGATTTTGTGTGAGAAAAATAAGGGGCGAAGAGAAGATAAAACCGGGGAGAAAGCGGGGCCAGAGGCTTGAAACTCCTTTACTTCACTGTCGAATAATGCTAAAATAGTGGTAATCTGGCATTGGTCTGGGAACCGGAAACGCTAACAGAGCGATGGTTTTACGATTTGCAAATATAATGAAAATTACGAGGTAGAGATAGATGGCTAAGGGGAATAACACAAAAGCAAAGATTGCCCGTGTTGCTTGGAAGCTGTTCCATGAAAAAGGATACGAGGAGACAACGATCGATGAGATTATTCTCCAGTCCGGTACGTCGAAGGGAAGTTTTTACCATTATTATAGTGGAAAGGACGAGCTTCTGGCGTCGCTTCCGGAGATTTTTGATGCAAAGTATGAGGAAGTGATGCAGACACTGGACCCGGAGATGGACAGCTTTGAGAAGCTGATGATTCTCTGTTACAGCGTCCACGATCTGATCGAGGCGGAGATTCCGGTGGGACTTCTGGCATCGCTTTATTCTTCCCAGGTTGTGACCAAGGGGGACAAGCACCTGCTCAACCAGAACCGTTACTATTACCGGATGGTCAACCAGTTAGTAGATGAGGGACAGCGCCGCGGCCAGATCACGAGCAGCATGCCATACTATGAGATTGCCCATATGTATGCGCTCTGTGAGCGGGCGATCATCTATGATTACTGTATTTCCAACGGCAATTATGCGCTGGGCGAATATACGAGACGGACGATGCCGCTGCTCTTTGGCGGGGTCAGAGTGAAAAAAGAAGAAAAAGAGAATTAGCAGAGCCTGGAGGGCTTTCCGGGGATGGCCGGGGACGGAGAGAATGGAACGTCTTAAATGGTCGGACGTGGAAAGAAGTGCCTGAAGGGAGAAAAAGGCGGAGACAGGATGTGGATGTAGCCGCCTTTTCTGATCGCTCCTTTGATTGAGATTCCAAGAGAAAGTAGAATTGCATAAAAAACAGAGTATATGAAGCATGGAATAAGCGAATTAAGAGTTTTTTGAAGATTGTGACAGTGTAAAAAAGTAGTAGTCCGGTAGTAAGGGGAAAAAAGCCGTTTGCCTTTAATATCATATGAATTCAGAAAATCAGGAAATGTTTTACCACGAAATGAGAAAGGGGAAAGGAATGGAAACTAGGCAGCAGGAATATATCAACATCGTCAATGCGACGGAAAACAACTTAAAACACGTTTCACTGCAGATTCCGAAGAAGAAGATCACGGTATTTACCGGTGTGTCCGGTTCGGGTAAATCATCGCTGTGCCTCGACACGATCGCGGCGGAATCGAGACGGGAGCTGAATGTGACATTTCCAAGTTTTGTCCAGCAGTTTCTGCCGAAATACGGTCGTCCGGAGGTTGAGCGTATGGAGAATCTTCCGGTCACGATCGTGATCGACCAGAAAAAGCCGGTGGCCAACTCCCGATCGACAGTCGGCACCTACACCGATATCTATGCGTTGCTGCGTCTGCTCTTTTCGCGCGTTGGAAAACCGTTTGTCGGCTACTCCGACAGCTTTTCCTTCAACCATCCGAGCGGCAAATGTGAGCGCTGCGAGGGGCTGGGAGTCGTGACGGAGCTGGATATTCATAAACTGGTGGATTTTGATAAGTGCTTAAACGACGAGGGCGTCATCCAGTGGCCGGCCTTTACGACCGGCGCGTGGCGGTGGAAACGGTACGCCTACAGCGGCCTGTTTGATCTGGATAAGAAGATCAAGGATTATTCGAAGGAGGAGATGGATTTATTCCTCTATTCCCCGCAGATCCGCCTGAAAAATCCGCCGGCAAACTGGCCGAAATCCGCGAAATACGAGGGAATTTATCCGCGTATGTATCGAAGCATCATTACCTCAAAAGAAGGTCAGCTTCACAAAAAGGAGCTGGACCGCATTGTCAGCACCTTTACCTGCCCGGAGTGTCACGGGGCGAGACTGAACGCAAAGATAAGGAGCTGCCTGATTAACGGCAAAAATATCTGCGAGGTTTCCGATATGCCGATCCCGGAGGCGGCAGAATTTATCCGTCAGATCGGCGATCCGCTGGCGCGCGATATCAAGACGGAGATTCTGAAACGGATGAACGCACTGATTGAGATTGGACTCAGCTACCTGTCTTTAAGCCGTGGAACGGACACGCTCTCCGGCGGCGAGGCACAGCGAATCAAGATTGCGCGCTACATCAATTCGCCACTTACCGATATGATGTATGTGCTCGATGAGCCGAGTGTCGGCCTGCATTCGCGAGATATCCAGAACCTTAAAAATTCGTTGATCAAGCTGAAAGAGCATGGAAATACCGTGATGATCGTGGAACATCACCGGGAAGTCATCGCACTGGCGGATCATATTGTGGATATGGGACCGGAAGCGGGCATAAACGGTGGACAGATCATGTACCAGGGCAGCTACGAGGGGCTTTTGAAGGCCGACACGGTGACGGGACGGATGCTGCGGACGAAAACACCGATGAAGATGGAATACCGCAAGCCGACCGGTTGGTATCAGGTGGAGCACGCGAAGCTTCACAATTTAAAGGATCTGAGTGTTAAGCTGCCGCTCGGCGTGATGACTGTTATCGCCGGTGTGGCGGGTTCAGGAAAAAGTTCCCTGATGGAATATTTTACAAGCCAGTATCCGGGCGAGGTGATCTCGATCCGGCAGAAGGACATCGGCATCAATCTGCGCTCGACCCCGGCGACGTATCTGGATATCGCGGATGCGATCCGGGCGCTTTTTGCGAAGGCGAACCATGTCGCACAGGCGTATTTCAGTTTTAATTCCAAGGGCGCCTGCCCGGCGTGCCAGGGAAAAGGTGTGATTATATCAGATATGGCATATATGGATTCGATTGAGACGGTCTGCGAGGTTTGCCACGGAACGAGGTATTCAGAAGAGGTGCTGAAATATCAGTATAAAGGAAAAAATATCGCAGAAGTCATGGATATGACCGTCCGCCAGGCAATCCAGTTCTTTGAAGATGCGGATTTCGTGAAAAAACTCGATACGCTGGTACAGGTGGGACTTGGTTACCTGCATCTGAATCAGTCGATGACGACGCTTTCCGGCGGCGAGCTGCAGCGCGTGAAGCTGGCGAGCAAGCTGGATGAGCGGGGACAGATTTTCATACTGGACGAGCCGACCGATGGACTTCATCTTGACGACATCCGTCGTCTGATGAAGTTGTTTAACCGGATGACCGATCAGGGCAATACGCTCTTCATCATCGAGCACAGCCTGGATGTGATGAAGGACGCCGACTATATCGTGGAACTCGGGCCGGGCGGCGGACTCGCGGGCGGCGAGCTGCTCTTTGCCGGGACACCGAAGGAGATGCTTAAGGCGGAGCGGAGTGTGACGCGGGAGTATCTGCGGGAGAGCCTGTAGGAAGTAGGATAGTGCAACGGAAAAAAGAATAACCGAAAAGAGAAGCGCCTCCAAACGTCAGACTAAGAATCGGATGTTTGGGGGCGCTTTAATGGTTGCTTTAGTATGTTCTACAGGCGTCTTCCGGGCTGTTTTATTTTGCTAATTGCAGCGAGCGGGAGATGCTGTAAGCCAGCAGAAATCTGGTTTATCCGAATTATGATTTCTGATAAAGATGGAAATTATTTACCAGTCGTTCGAGTTCCCCAGCCTGGCTGCTCATCTGCTCGCTGGCAGCGGCACTCTCCTCGCTGCTGGCGGAATTGCTCTGGATGACGGATGAGATCGCATCAATCTTATGTGCGACCATTTCGACGGCGTGAGCCTGCTTGGAAGATGCTTCTGCAACCTTGGTTACCATTGTAGCAACGTTTTCGGTGCGTTCCTGAATGGACTCTAAAGAGGAAGCAGTTTTTCCAGCAATATCCATTCCGTGAGCCACAGCAGAAACTGCATTTTCAATCAGCGCAGCCGTATTTTTACTTGCATCTGCGCTCTTGGCTGCCAGGTTACGAACCTCGTCCGCAACAACAGCGAATCCTTTTCCGGCAGCGCCAGCTCTGGCTGCTTCGACAGCTGCATTCAGGGCTAAAATGTTTGTCTGGAAAGCAATGTCCTCGATGGATTTGATGATTTTTCCAATTTCCTGGGAGGAAGTCTGGATCTGCTCCATTGCGCGGTTCATCTCCTCCATGTTTGTGACGCCGCCTTCCACCTCCGTCCGGACGTGGAGCGTCAGTTCATTGGCATTCTGAGCATTGCCGGTATTTTCCTGAATCTGTGCAGAAATTTCATCAATTGTGCTGGTTAATTCCTGGATAGCGGAGGACTGCTCACTGGAACCCTGGCTTAAAGTCTGGGCTGCGGTTGCTACCTGGGTAGAACCAGAGTCTAACTGCATACTTGCATTGTGAATATCGGTGAGAGTCCGGTTGAAATTCTTCAAAATTTTAACAAAGGACTGCTTAATCAGCAGAAAATCACCTTCATAATCAGAGATCTCCTGCCACGGAACGGTCAAATCACCCTCTGAGATACGAACTAAAATGTCGGAGATTTCTCCGATGTAGTTTTTCAGATGTTCGATGGTTGCACGCAGATTGTCTGCGATTTGTCCCAGCTCATCATTGGAGTGATAGGTTATGGTATGTGCATTTTTTAAATTTCCGGCCGCGATGTCCTGAATTGCCAGTTCCATTTCTTCTAACGGATTCGTAATGGATTTGGAAAAGGCAATTGCAGAAGCAATACTAAAGATAATAGAAATTAGCAGAATGATAATTCCAAAAGCAAGAACGTGCTTCGCGTGTGAGGCGGAAGTTTCAGTATAACTTTTGGCATCCTGATTGACGATATCAGCAAGCTGTATCGCGGTATTGCTCAGCTGATCTACCAGTGGCTCATAGGTGCTGCCTAATTGGCTAAAGGCACTATCTAACTGATCGGATGTGGCGGCTTTATATACTTCTTCCCAGGATGCGGCGGCACTGTCGACCTGAGACTGAAGCTGGTTCAGCAGTTCGATCTTATCTGGTTTTACAAACATTGCCTGTAAATTTTCCATGGATGAACGGATGGCAGCAACATCTTCGTCGTAACTAGCTTTGATGCTGTTTTCGTCAATGGAGAAGCCGCGTTCTTTGGCAGATAATAACTGATACAGATCGCTTTTCGTATCCAAAATATCTTTGCGGATAGTCCACATATAATTCTGTGCGGCAAAGGGCTGATCATGTAACGTCTGTGTCTGATGGGAAATGGAATTTATTTGCAGCAACATCCAGACGATGGCAAATGCTGCAATTAAAATAACAAGTCCAAATGAAATGATGCTCTTTGAACGAAACTTTAGGTTTTGATATGCTTGTTTTATTTGTTGCATATATCTTTTCTCCTTTTGTGATGAAAATCAATGTTGTCAAAAGAAATTTATATCATATAATGTAAAACTTTGTCAATTCTTTCGCTTATATTTTTTGCTTTTTATGATACTGGGGGCAGAGGCGCTAATCTTCCCAAATGGAAAATTACGTGTGGAATAGCAATGGCAACGGATTCTGCCGATTTGGAGTGTGAAGCATCAGCAAAATCGCGTTATAATCCGCGCAGCGTAAGTGTTTTAAGCGTTTTCTTCATTTAAAAGAAGTTGTCTGGCATCTTTAAAAAATGCTGCCACAATCAAAAGAATGATGAATGCAATCGGAAACGCGGCAATGATGGACACGGTCTGCAGATTTGCCATTGAGTTCTCACTGAAAATGAGGGCCATCGGCAACAGAATCAGGCTCAGAGACCAGAAAGTTTTGACTGCCATGTGCGGTTCATCTTCACTCGTCAGGTTCTTGTAAGAGTAGGCGGAGGCGACAAGTACGATCGCATCAAAGCTGGTAGCGTAGAATGCGATCATCGCCGCCGCGAGCAGAACGAGAACCATCGGGGCAAGCGGAAGTGTGCGGATGATCGCAGTGATCGTGGAGTAGAGGTCGCCACTGGCGGCGTAGAGTCCCATGACATCCAGCTTTCCGAATACTTGGAGTCCCAAGCTATAATTTCCGAGGATGATAAAACTTACAAACGTGCCGCCGAGCCCGAACACGTAGCCGCCGAGGATCGTCTGCCGGATCGTGCGTCCGCGGGAGATACTTCCGATGAAGAAAGGGGCGGCGACACACCAGACCATCCAGTATGCCCAGTAGAACATCGTCCAGGTCTGTGGGAAAGAGGTGGTGCGCTGTGGGTCGGTATAGGTGGACAATCCGATAAAGTTCTGCACCAGATTTCCGATGGAGGCAAATCCCGTTTCAATGATATAGCGAGCTTCACCGCCAAATAGCAGCACATACGCCAACAGCCCAAGGAAGAGGTAGACGCAGGACGCCGCGAGTTTTTGGATGCCTTTCATGCCACGCACGACAGAAAAGGTGTAGACCAGACAGGTGACAGCCAGAATCACGATGGTGATAAGGCGCGTATCGCTGAAGCCGAAGAGCTCGGAGACGATCTGGCTCATGAGCGGGGTCGCCAGCGTGAAAGTTGTGGTCGTACCGGCGAGCAGGGCGAAGACCGCCATCAGGTCAATTAAGGTTCCAGCGAGTCCGTCCGTGTGTTTGCCAAGAATCGGCCGGCAGGCCTCGGAGTATTTCTGCTTGTGGCAGCCGCGCACATGGAGCATGAAACCGAAAGCAACGGCAAGAACTACGTAAAATCCCCACGGGATTGGACCCCAGTGAAAGAGCGGGTATGTGCTTGACCAGTCCTGGATACTGCCCATTTCTGCCAGATGCGGGTCATTTGCATAGAGAACCCACTCACACAGGGAGTAAAAGAGAATATCGGCTGCGAGCCCGGAGGTGAACATCATTGAACCCCAGGCAAAATTGGAATAGAGCGGTTTCTCATTCGGTTTTCCGAGCCGAATGCTTCCGTAGCGGGAAAAGGCAAGGTAGATCGACAAAAGAAAAATGCCAAGTCCGATTGCAAGATACCCGACACCGAAATTTTCCCCTAGAAACGTTCGGAGCGCCCCAAGCACCGCTTTGGATGCGTCCGGCGCTGCTAGAAAGCAGAGGCAGAGTATTATAATAAGAAGAAATGGGACAGCCATCGTGCTCCAGTCCAGTCTTTTGGATTCGGATGGGGCCGGGAATTGTGAATGTTGCATGGGAAACCTCCTTTTGAAAGTAAACAGATGGACGGGCGATGAAACATAGCGCGCCCATTCATAAAAGTGTTCATTTTTTTTAATAACTAACAAATATTGAACACATTATAGCACTGCGCGAGCAAAAAAGCAATGGAAAAAGGGAAAAGAAATAGGATTGGCCGGAATATGCGGACAGGAGGAGTAAAAATAGATGCGGGGGAGAAAAAACATAAATCAAGTAAATGGATGGAGGAAGTGTAAAGCTGGTTCGGAGGAAGTGGAGGGGAGGCAGCGCCGGAAGAATGGCGCTGCCTCCCCTATCCAAATCATATTCTCACTGTTCAATCTGTACATCGAATCCCAGACCGCGCAGTGTGCAGGCATACTGTTCCATATCTTGAGCGGAAAAGGTCTGTTCACAGCTAAGGGCTGGGGACCGCGTATATTTTTCATATTTGATGATCCCCAAGTTGGCATAGGAGAGCAACACCACATGTTTGATGTGATGTTCGGATAAAAGGTGGGCATATTTACGGGCGTCGCTGGGGGTGTCGTTGATGCCAGGGGTGATGGTAATACGAACGGCCACTTTTTTGCCGATGGAAACAGCAAAATCCAGGTTTTCCAAGATTGAATGGCTCGAAACTCCCGTAAACTGGACGTATTTTTTATCGGAATAATGTTTTAAGTCAATGATGATCAGGTCTGCGTTGGCGATGAAACGGGAAAATGCCAATGGTTTGGCGAAAGCGGTTGTTTCGATCGCGGTGCGAATGCCATGTTCCCGGCAGTTTTTGAGCACAGCAGTGGCAATTTCAGGCTGCATCAGTGGATCACCGCCGGAGAGAATAACGCCTCCATTTCCGTAGGAGTCCTTGTCTGCTAGAATTTTGTCCATGATCTCGTCCATCTCCATCATCTGCCCGACGAAATGAAGCATTCGTGATGGACAGTGATCGGTGCAGACGTGGCAGAGCGTACAGGTGTCGGGGGAAAAGGTAAGTTGGTTATCTGAAAAGGCCAGACTGCCGGTTGGACATTCGCTGACACAGAGATTACAGTAGAGACAATGCTTGCTGTCCCAGAGAATTTTGCTGGGACGTTCATGTGCCTGTGGGGTAGAACACCAGACACAGCGCAAAGGACATCCTTTAAAATAGATGGTGGTCCGAAGTCCGGAACCATCGGAAAGTTTACTTTTTTTGATTTTAAATATATTGGCCTGCATGAAATACTCCTGAAAATATTCATTGATTGATAAAAAATGCTAGAACATCGAAAATTCCGGTACAGGTCGATACCGGAATTTCCAATGAATTATGTAATGAACGCAAAATATGATTTTATTATAGCATAAAGAGAATAAAATGTGAATGAGACACTTTTGCCAGTTCGGGTAAACTTTTTTTACATAGATTTAACAAAAGCGTGAAAGGGAATTTTACAATCGGGCGTTATAATAAAGCAGGTGAAAGAAAATATGTGTGAACGCTGCCGGAGGGCGGGTTATACAGCGGCGATTTGCCAACTGGCACATATGAGAAGAAAACCATGGAAGACCGCAGGAATCGGGCGGCTGGCGAAATGCGTGAACAGCCGCAGGGAGAGCAGGGTGCGGGATAACAGAAGACGGAAAATTATTTATTTTGGAAGAAAGAACAAAGCGTTTGTCAGCAGGGAATGCGGCGGACGTTTTTTATTTTATGAGAAAATGTGCCCTGTGAGGCAAACGTGATTTTAGGGGGGAATGGGAAGACGGTGTCTTTCAAAAAAGTTTGAGGCAGATGATATATCATTTGTGAAATTGCCGTATTATACATATTATCTATACATAAAAGAGATATTTGTTTATATTATGAGCAGAGATTTACAACACTTATTAATAAGAATTAATACAAACCATTTTTAACGAAAAATTTACGCAAATAGGGGCTTACAATGTGAAAAACACGGTTGTATTTGAGAAACAAACTTGTTATAATGGGTGGCTGAAACGAAAAAAATGAAGAGAGAAAAAGAAAAAGTTGGGAGGTTACGAAGGTGAAAAGATTGAGTGCGTTTTGCGCGAGCCTGGGATTATTTTTGATGGCAAATCCGATGACGGCTCTGGCAGCAGAACAGGAAAGCGGTGCGGCGGCATCCTCAGTACCGCTCTGGATGTGTATTCCGTTTGCAGGTCTGCTTCTCTGTATTGCGATTCTGCCGCTTGTGAAAGCAGAATGGTGGGAAGAGCACCAGCCTCATGCGGTCGCCCTTTGGTCAATTCTTTTTATCATTCCGTTTGCACTGCGTTACAGTGCGGGAACAGCGCTGGAAACGGTTCTGGAATGTCTGGTCAATGACTATTTGACCTTTATTATTTTGTTATTTGGACTTTTCTGTGTTGCCGGTAATATCACGATGTCCGGTGATCTCGCAGGTTCCCCGCGTGTCAATGTGGGACTTTTGGCACTGGGAACGCTGCTTTCGAGCTGGATCGGTACGACCGGTGCCAGCATGCTGATGATTCGTCCGGTTGTCAAGATGAATGCATGGAGAAAGAAGAAGCGTCATATCATTATCTTCTTTATTTTCCTGGTATCGAATATCGGTGGCTCTCTGACCCCGATCGGTGACCCGCCTCTGCTGATGGGCTTCATGCGCGGGGTCCCGTTCTTCTGGAGCCTGCATCTGGCACCGATTTTATTCTTCAATATGCTGGTCCTGCTGACAATCTTCTACTTTATCGATAAGAGAGCCTATCGTCAGGATATCGCGAGCGGCCTGAAACCAGATATCAGCAAACCGGGTACTGAAGTGAAGCTGCGCGGCGCGCATAACCTGATTTTCCTGGTTATGATCGTGGCTGCTGTTATCTTGAGCGGTACCTTACCGTCCATGCCTCAGTTCCAGGATGCAGCCGGAAAGGTACTTGGCATCCATCTGTTTGGCGAGGTGGAATTAAGCTATCCGGCTATCATTGAGATTGTCATCATTCTGGTGGCAGCGCTTCTCTCTTTTAAGACGACGAACGTTGAGATCCGCCGTGAGAACCACTTTACCTGGGGCGCGATTCATGAGGTTGCAGTCCTGTTCATCGGTATTTTCATCACGATGCAGCCGGCCCTGATGATTCTGAAAGCGAATGGTGCGAACCTGGGTATTTCCGAGCCGTTTGAGATGTTCTGGGCGACCGGCCTGCTGTCCAGTTTCCTGGATAACACACCGACCTATTTGGTATTCTTAACGACGGCAGGTGCGCTTGGATTTACCGAGGGCATGGTGACAACCCTGGGAACGGTTCCAGTCAAGATGTTGACGGCGATCTCCTGTGGTGCGGTATTTATGGGTGCGAACACCTACATCGGAAATGCGCCGAACTTCATGGTCAAGTCGATTGCGGATGAGAACGGTGTGCGTATGCCGTCCTTCTTCGGCTACCTGCTCTGGTCGTTCGGTATCCTGGTTCCGGTCTTTGCGCTTGATATGCTGTTATTCTTTTTATAGGGGGTGAGTGACGATGAGCAACAATCAGGAACATACAAATACGGATAATATGGAAAATCAGACGCAGCAGGCGCTCGGAAAAGACAGCGCACAGTATGCGAATGAAGTGACCGGTGCGGAAAATGCGGCGGAGAAGGATTCGGCGGGAAAGAAGCCGGGCAGCGCGGAAGCGGGAAGCGATGAAAAACGAATCCGCGAGCTGGCAGAGAGCATCTACGATCTGGATTCGGAGGTTTATGCACAGTTAGGTTCTTCTCTGGGACGTGTTTTCAACCGTGACCGGAAGCGCTGCGTGGATGAGCTGACTCATCTGATGCTGACACGCCCGCAGGGCAACCTGGTGCGAAGTGAGATTGCCCTGATCGGAAACATGGCACGTACCATCGAGGATAAGGCAGAGCGGAAGCTCGTCATGACCGAGTACAACCGGATTCTGACAGAGGTCATGAGCCTGCCGACCAGTTTTGCGAGTGGCGATGTTATCAATGCGGAACTGGCGAAGCTCAATACCTTTAACTTGAAAAACCGTTTCTCCGAAAACGACCATCTGATCGTATGTATCAGCTGGACGTATGGCAGCGGCGGTGTAAATATCGGATTTAAGCTGGCCGATAAGCTGAAGATCAATTTCTACGATGCGGAGATCTTCGAGGCGGTTCTGAAACGTCTCGAGGCGCAGCGGGATTCTATCCAGGATTCTGTCAGCTACGGCGTGAAACCGGGTATCAAGAAAGAACCGGCGCATGATCAGGATGTGAATGCGAACCCGAGTGAGGCATTTATCCCGGAGCACCACCTGACCTTGCGCCAGAGGATGCGCGAATTCAGCCGTTTCCATGGACTGCCGAAGCGCGATGCGGTCTTCTTCAACGAGAGTGACCTTCTGATCGATATGGCGAAGAAGGAAGATTTCGTTATCCTGGGACGGTGCGGAGATGCCATCATGGCCAACAACAACATTCCGCATATCAGTATCTACATCACGGCACCGTTTGAGCAGCGTATCAAACGTGCGATGGAGATTGACAGCTCCCTGACCGTAAAGCAGGCGCGCCATATGTTAAAGCACCTGGATCATGTCCACAGCCAGTATTATCATTATTATACAAACCGTAACTGGGGACATTCCAACAACTATGACCTCTGTATCAACAGTGCCAGCTACGGTATCGATGGAACCGTAGATTTCATCTACCGGATGATCACGGCGCGGGAAGAGGAGCAATAGGAAATATACAATGCTACATGTACCGAGTAGGGAGATTGTATTATTAAAGAGGGACGGCCGGATGAAACGGGCAGTCTGATAATAAAAAGAACAGGGCCGGAAAGCTGCGTCAGCCAGAAAAACTAAGAAGTTTTGGAGAGCCGCTTTCTGGTCTTTTTTGTTGTAATAATATAGTAGAAACAGCCATACTATCGTTTACTGCCAATAGGATGTATAACTAAAAAGATTCAGAAACTTTAAGGGTAAATACTTGCAAATTTTAAGAAATGCCAGTATACTAGGTAGCATATTACAGGGCAGTCCCTCGAAAGCGGGAGATTCAGAGGAAGCCCTTGCCAGAAAGGGGAATATTTATGGAAGAAAGAATTATGCGCCGCGTAGCGGATTCAGCCGTTATCCAGACTCAGCTTGTATTAAACAGCCATTTAAACGGTGCCGGACGATTATTCGGAGGTCAGTTAATGGAGTGGATCGATGTCGTTGCGACGGTTGTAGCACGTCGCCATGCACACTGCAACCCGACCACAGCATCCGTGGATAATCTGCAGTTCAAAGAGGCAGTTCATCTGAACAATACCCTGATCATTGAGGGAAAACTGACCTATGTTGGAAGAACTTCCATGGAAGTACGTGTAGACAGTTTTGTGGAGTCCTTAAGCGGTGCGCGTAAGCTGGTAAATACCGCTTATGTGGTGATGGTAGCACTGGACGAGAATGAGCATCCGATGGAGGTTCCAGGTCTGCTCGTGGAGACAGACGAAGAAAAGGCAGAGTGGGAAGCTGGCGTTAAGAGAAACGACCTGCGGAAACACCGCCGTGCGGAGAATTACTAAAAATAGCAGAGAATCATTGCAGATGAAACGTATTTTTTGTTTGGAAAGATACGAGGGCTGTCTTCTTCTATGTATTATAGAGGGGGCAGCCTTTTTGTCTTTTTTATTTCATAGAAAAATGCGTCCTATGAAACAAAAACGCTCCGCGTGGATACGCACTCGTGCGAAGAGGAATCATGTCAGAACTTCTTTGTGTTTAGGATGGAAGTTCTTTATTTTTGAGGGGAATGAGGGGGTTACTTTTGGCAAAATTGCATAAATATGGAAGGGCTGTAATAAGATGTAAAAAACGTTCTCAGGGGAACTCCCATGAAGGAATATATCGAGGAACGGGCGGTTGCGATCGCCAATTACATCATAGACTACAACGCGACGGTGCGGCAGACAGCGAGAAAATTTGGGATCAGTAAATCGACGGTACATAAGGACGTTACGGATCGCCTGTCCCATATTAATCCGGCGCTGGCGTCCCGGGCGCGTGTGGTGCTGGATATTAATAAAGCAGAGCGTCATATTCGAGGGGGGATGGCAACGAAAGTAAAATATGAGCATGAGCACCAGCTCCGCGCCTGCAGCCGGGACGAGAACTAGAAAAACGGATAAATAGAAGAGGAAAAGGGGCATTCCGCATGGCAGGTGTGGAATGCCCCCTTTCATTGTTTCATAGGAAAATACGTCCTATGAAACAAAAAACGCTCCGCGTGGATGCGCACTCGCGCGAAGAGGAATCATGTCGCAAGCGACTGCGCTCGGCGCGAGAATGTGCCAAGGCACATTCTTTGTTCATATCGCAAGCAAACGTGCCCGGTGCGAAATAAGCCTCGCTGCCCCTGTTCCGCTTCGTTGCAAACCATCCCTAAATATGATATAGTAGCTTCGAACTATACGGTTACAGATGACGGGAATTTATGTGATTTACGCATATGATTTTGTGGTTCGCTGGCAGAAATTTGTGGAATGAAAAGTTTTGTGGCTATAATAATGATAGCGCGTATGGATTTGTGCGATGATTCGAGGCATAAAGAGAGAAAAAGGGGAAAAAATGATGCAACAGAGACAGGCAATTTTGATAGCCAGCTTTGGAACAAGCTACAACAACAGCTGTGACAAGACGATCGGGGCGGTTGAGCGCGCGGTGGCAGAAGCATTTCCGGCGTATGAGGTGCGCCGGGCATTTACCAGCCAGCGGATTATTGATAAATTGAAAAAACGGGATCGAATTTCGATTGATAACCTGAAGGAGGCACTTGACCGGGCGGCAGCCGATGGGATCGGGCGCCTGATTGTACAGCCGACCCATCTGATGGATGGATTTGAATATATAGATGTAAAAGCAGAGGTGGAAGCGAACAGGGGACGTTTTTGCAAGCTGGCACTGGGAGCACCGCTTCTTGCCAGTGAAGACGATTTGGATGCAGTGATCCGGGCGATGGCAGGAGAGCTGGGGGGATATAACGATGGAAGGACGGCGCTCTGCCTGATGGGGCATGGAACGGATGCGGATTCAAATCGGGTCTATCAGAGAATGCAGGAGAGACTGGTGGCGTGTGGTTATGAAAACTATTATATCGGAACTGTGGAAGCACAGCCGGATTTGCAGACAGTGATAGAGAGGCTGGACGCACAGAAACGCTATCAGAGGGCCGTGCTGCAGCCACTTATGATGGTTGCAGGTGACCATGCGAACCATGATATGGCGGGGGAGCAGGAGAATTCCTGGAAAAGTCGGCTAGAACGCGCCGGATACCAGGTGGAATGCCGTATCCGGGGACTGGGAGAGATAGAGGCGATCCGGAACTTGTATGTGTCGCACGTGAGGGACGCAGAGGCAAAGGGAGCCGATGAGGCCAGCGTAAAGCTGGGATAGTAAAATAAGATGGCGCCTTGCCAGTGAGGGCGGAGAAATGGGACGTTTTGTAAAAATACGAGAAAGAAAGTCGGAAGTGAAAATGCAGAAAACAAGATGGATAAAAGGAAAAAAATGGACTGTCAGGCTGGCAGGGATCTCGCTGATGGGACTTCTGCTCTTAAGTGGCTGCGGAAATACGGGGAAAAATACGCCGACGGCAGATGCTGCTACATCGGTCAGTGAGGCGTCCGCAGGCTCCAATGAATCACAGACGGCAGGAAGCGGAGATGCACAGGCGGTGGATGCGTCACTTCCACAGCCAGGCGAGGTGCTCAGTGCCTCTCTGACCTGGAAATCGCGTATGGAGCTTGCCTATGCGACCCAGTTTGCGGTAGATATGTATGAGGATGCGGATGGGGCACAGTACGAGGCCATCGCGATCGCGGATGGAAGCCGTTTCCTGCTCATTCCGGAAGATGGAAAGGTACCGGAGGATCTTCCGACTTCGGTGCAGGTACTCAGACGTCCGGTAAAACAGATTTACCTGGTGGCGACTGCGGCGATGGATATGTTCCGGACACTGGGGGCACTGCCGGACATTCGTTTTTCGGGAACGGATGTCTCTGGATGGTATATTCCAGAGGCGAAAGAGGCGATGGAGAATGGTTCGATTCTCTATGCGGGCAAATACAGTGAGCCGGATTATGAGCGGATTGTCTCAGAAGGCTGTGGTCTGGCAGTGGAGAATACGATGATTCTTCATTCGCCGGAGGTGAAAGAAAAGCTGGAAAGTTTTGGAATCCCGGTCATCGTGGATCACTCCAGCTACGAAACGCACCCGCTGGGGCGCACGGAATGGATCCGCCTGTACGGCGTGCTGACAGGAAAGGAAAAAGAGGCGGAAGCCGCATTTGCAGAGCAGGAAGCAGCCTTGGAGCGCGTTACAAAAGAGCTTTTGGATGTGGAAAACGCCGGAAAAAGTGACAAAACAGACCAGACAATGCAGGCAGAAAAGCCATCAGCGGCCTTTTTCTATATTACTAACCAGGGCAGTGTGAACGTGCGCCGTTCCTCTGATTATATACCGAAAATGATAGAATTAGCGGGCGGCAGATATATATTTGAGCACTTGGGGGAGGACGGAAAGCGTTCTTCGACCGTCAATATGCAGATGGAAGAATTTTATGCGACTGCGAAAGAAGCTGATTACCTGATTTATAACAGCACGATCGACGGGGAGATTCATTCAATCTCGGAGCTTCTGGCAAAAGCGCCGGTTCTCAAGGATTTTAAGGCGGTGCAGGCGGGAAATGTCTGGTGTACGACGAAGAATCTCTATCAGGAATCCATGTCGGTTGGACCGATGCTGGAAGATATTCATGCGATATTTGGCGGAAGCCGGGAAGACGGGACGTATCTGTATAAATTGCAGCCGTGAGAATGGAAATTGTAAGCATTGTAACGGTATGAGTTGAGGTGTATTTGTAAGGTTTAGTAGCTTTTTTGAAGGCGAAAAATTTACAGATTAGAGTCTTTCTAAGCGAAAATCCCCAATAAGGCGGTATATGATTGGCTGCACAATGACTGAATGATAAAAACAATGGATAGGAGAAAGGATGCGCTCGGTATCAGCAGCAAATGGAGAAAAACAAGAAAATAGACAAAATACCAATATCCCTCAAGGACAAAGAAAATTGGTGCAGGCGGGAAGAAAGGCGCGGATCGCAGCCGCGTTTTTCTTCCTGAGTGCACTTCTGTTTTTGTCACTTGCCTGGAGCGCCTGCTCTGGCAGCGTATCGGTTCCGATTGCTGAATTTTTACAGGAATTGCGCGAATCGGAGTTGCGTGGAACGGCGTGGACGATCATTTGGGAGATCCGCCTGCCGCGCGCGCTGTCGGCGGTGATTCTTGGCGGGGCGCTGTCGCTGTCGGGGTATCTCTTACAGACCTTTTTTCACAATCCGATCGCGGGTCCCTTTGTGCTGGGAATTTCTTCTGGTTCGAAGCTTCTGGTGGCGCTTGTGATGGTCGGGCTTTTGGAATGGAATATCACGATCAATTCAGGAATGCTGGTGGCGGCGGCCTTTGCCGGAGCGCTTCTTTCTATGCTGTTTGTGCTTTTGGTGGCACGGAAGATGGAACAGATGGCGATGCTGATCGTCGGAGGTGTGATGATTGGCTATATCTGCTCAGCGATCACGGATTTTGTCGTGACGTTTGCCAGCGATGCGGACATCGTGAACCTGCATAACTGGTCGCGCGGTAGTTTTTCCGGCATGACCTGGGAAAATGTGGCAGTGATGGCGGGGGTAACGCTTGTCTCGTCGGCGTTAGTATTTCTCTTGTCCAAGCCGATCGGCGCGTACCAGATGGGGGAGACGTATGCGAAAAGTATGGGCGTGAATGTCGCGCATCTTCGCTTTTTCATGGTAATTCTGTCCAGCATCCTTTCCGGCTGCGTCGCGGCCTTTGCCGGCCCGGTTTCCTTTGTCGGCATCGCAGTTCCGCATCTGATCCGCTGGCTCTTTGCCGATACAAGACCGCTGGTGCTGATTCCGGGCTGTTTTCTGGGCGGCAGCGTGTTCTGTCTGTTCAGTGATTGGCTGGCGCGGACGGTCTTTGCGCCGACGGAATTGAGCATCAGCACGGTAACGGCCGTGTTTGGCGCACCGGTCGTGATCTTTGTGATGATGCGGAAGCATAGAAAGAGCGCTTGAGATATGGAACGACAGGTGTTTGTTACAGCTTGTGTGACGTGCTGGCAGTAAGATGGCAATGCGTGCGGTAAGACGGAAAAAAGAACGTTTTGCTTCAATCGGGCGTGATTCAAGAAGATACTTAAAAAGATAGATGAGAAAAAACGGGCAGCGAGGAGAAGAATGCCATGAATCCAGAAACAGAGGAGAAGATCTATTTTTATACAGAGGATTTACAGGTCGGATACGGTGGAAAGCCGATCGTAAATCCGATCCGGATCGGGATAAAGAAGGGCGAAATCCTGACCTTAGTTGGACCGAATGGAGCCGGAAAATCGACGATTTTAAAGAGTATCGCCGCGCAGCTTCCGCCTCTGGGAGGCGCGGTTTATCTGGGAGGCGCGGACCTTCTGGGAATGAGGGGAGCGGAGCGCGCACGGCGGATGGCGGTCATGTTTACGGAAAAAGTCCACGCGGAGTGGATGACCTGCCGGGATGTGGTGGCAGCGGGGCGCTATCCATACACGGGGCGGTTTGGCGTCCTCTCAGAGGCAGACTGGAAGGCGGTCGATGAGGCGATGGAGGCGGTGCAGGTATCGGAGATTCGGGAGCGGGATTTCCAGACGCTCAGCGACGGTCAGCGTCAGCGGGTGATGCTGGCGCGGGCGCTCTGCCAGGAACCGGAACTGCTGCTTCTCGATGAGCCGACTTCCTATCTGGACATTCGTTATAAGCTGGAATTTATGGCAGTTTTACAGGAGCTGGCGCGCCACAAGAA
>JBNMLY010000024.1:0-23294 GCA_050875065.1 Otoolea sp.
CAAGAAGGTGGCAGTCATTTTATCGATTCATGAGCTGGATCTGGCGGAGCGGGTTTCTGACTGGGTGCTGTGTGTCGGCCTAGGAGCGGAATGCCGGTTTGGACGCCCGGAGGAGATGCTGACATCGGAACGACTCTCAGAGCTTTTCCAGGTTGAGGAAGGCCGTTTCCGCCAGGCGGGCGGCAGCATGGAGCTTCCGCGCCCGGAAGGGACGCCGGAGGTGTTTGTGCTGGCGGGAGGCGGAAGCGGGCGGGCCGTTTTCTGGCAGCTTCAGAGGGCCGGGATCGCGTTTTCAACGGGGATTCTATCGGAAATCGATCAGGACTACCCGGCGGCCTGTACACTGGCGTCCAGATTGATTGCAGTTCCTGCCTTTTCAGAGATCTCGGAGGAGAAGGAAAAAGAAGCCAGGGCGTGTCTGGATGCCTGCCAGCGCGTGATTGCGTGCCGCAGGCAGTATGGAGGCTGGGCGGCGGCAAATGACCGGCTGTTGACGTATGCCAGGGAGGCGGGGAAAAAGATCGAGTATCTGGATAAGTAAGCAGTCATTTTTCAAAGAACAGAAGTGGCTGGCGGGGAGCAGCAGGCGGATAGTAATCCGGTGGTATAAAAAATACAGAATAAAGCAACCTTTTGCTTCATATAAATGCAGTAAATCAAAGCATTTTGCCGCGTAGCTGCGCGCAGGGGAGCGGGAGGTTTTTTATTTGATGAAAAATAAGAAAAGCAGGAAAAAATGGCTTTTAAGCCTTATCGTTGTGATGGGAATCTTTCTGGCGGGCGTCTATGCGGTTGCCTGCAGCGGGGAAAAACAGGCGGAAAAAGTGCGGGATCTGGAATTTACCGTCATAGGTCCCGACGAGACGCCGCAGGAGCTGGCACAGATCATAGAGGAAAAGAAGAACGATTCCTTCCGTTTGACGTACACAAGCGGAAATGACTTATACATAGCGGCTGGGTACGGAAAGCAGGAGACGGGCGGCTACAGCATTACGGTTCCGGAGCTGTACCTGACGGATAATTCGATTATCATTAAGACGGAGTTAAAAGGTCCAGAGAGCAGCGAGGCGACGGGGGAGGATCCGTCCTATCCGTATATTGTGCTGCGGACGGAGCTGTTAGAAGAGCCAGTGGTATTTCAGTAGAGGTAAGTCTCAGAATCCTGCGAATTTTATAATTATGCGAAAAGCATACTTGAGCACATATTTGTATTTATACAAAAAACAGGAACCGGCGAGAGTATCATCCGGTTCCTGTCTTTATGCAGTTTCTGCAGAATGATTTCCGCAGGATTTCCTATATGAGTATAAGACTGGTTTCCTGATTACAGGGAAAGAGCCTCTTTTACCTTGGAAATGATGTGAAGTCCGATGTCTCTGGAAGCATCTACGGACTGAGCGCCGATGTGCGGGGAAACGATGAAGTTATCGCACTCGAACAGCGGGCTTGCGAATGTATCATCACCTGTCAGACCGCTGCCTGCCAGCTCGTTCTCCATAACGTCTGCTGCGTAGCCGCCGATCTTGCCAGCTTTCAGAGCTTCGTACATATCTTTCTCGTTTACGATACCACCACGGCTCATGTTCAGAACAACTGCGTCATCTTTCATCTCAGCGATGGACTTAGCGTTGAACAGATCCTTTGTATCTGGTGTCAGCGGTACGTGGATAGATACGAAATCAGCTACCTTTAACATCTCGTCAACGGTCATGCCGGTTGCGTGCTCTTTCTCGAAATCTTCTGGTTTCAGGAATGGATCGTAAGCAACGATAGTCATACCGAATGCACGGCCCAGTTCGCCGACTCTCTTACCGATACGGCCAAAGCCCATAACGCCCAGAGTCTTGCCGCGAAGCTCACGGCCTTCGAATTTATATTTGTTCCACTCGTGTTTTACTTTTACATCGTAGTTAGCTGTGAAAGTACCACGGGAGATGTCTAACATCTTGGAGATGGTCAGCTCTGCAACTGCGTTAGCGTTTAAGCCCGGTGCGTTGAAGATCTGGATTCCTTTGGATTTAGCGTAGTCCATATCGATGTGGTTCAGACCAACGGAGCAAACGCCGATCACCTTCAGGTTCTTAGCAGCGTCGATGATCTCCTTGTCGATCTTCGGATCTACACGCATGATCAGAACATCTACGTCACCGATCTCAGCTAATAACTGATCCTTGGTGGACGGCAGATTCTCTGCAGTTTTAACTTCCATGTATTTGCTGAGTTCTTCAGCAATGCCAGCGTATACTTTGTCAATGATAAGACACTTCATAGTTTAATTCCCTCCGCTCTTATTTTGTAAAATGTACCTATGTGCAAGTATACCTAAAATCTGCCGTCCAGTCAAGTCATTTTGCCGTACCAAGCCGAATCTTATATTCGACTTTTTGTATAACACTTATAAGTAAATGCTGGATAGAAGGGCGGTTTTGTAGAAAATGCCGCGAAACGGATTTATAAATTGTATTTTGAAATGCCACCGATTATAATAAAGGTACGATGCAGTTCAAAGTCCGGTTCCGGACGGCATTCGATGATTCTGCCCGCTGAAAGGGCATCCTGCGTTTCGCAGATAGGATTTCATAAACAGGTTTACTTTATATTTAAATAGTTATTCTTTCTTCTTGATGGACAATAGGGAGCGTTTTAAAAATGGGGGATGTTTTCGGTTGTTGGGGCATCAGTATTACAAAAGTGGTAATTGGAGGCGGATAAAAGAATCATAATCAGCCCAGTGTACGCATATAAGTATAGTATGGTCTGAAAATATGGGACTGGAAAATAAATTTAAGATGGAAAGGACGGAGAAGGTTGAGAGGGGAGTACGGAAATTTGGAGCGTGCTTATGAGAAAATGCGGTTTGGCTGGCAGGAGACATTTGTCGGGGAATGGCAGAAAGGCAGAGGATATGGGGAAAAGAGAAAACAAAAGATATGGCTGGTTGGCGGTGTTCAGCCTGATAGTAATATTGTGCCTGTGGGAAAACAGGGGACAGGCTTACGCGCAGGAGGAAGATAGCGATGGGCGTTTGATCCGTTATTCAGTGGGAATGCGGGATAAAAATTCACTTCCGGAAGCGCCGGAGGAATATCTGGGGGAGGACGGAAGCCGATATAGACTTTTTCAAACGGAGGTAGAGGAGGTAAGCGTCCACGGACGAAATCGGGAAGTCTCCGGGGAGATTCTGTATACGGAGGTAACGAAATCACAGGACATTCCTGAGCAGGCGCCAATGGAGGTGGAAGATGCGGAAAGCGGTCAGACTCTATTGGCAGCGTTGAACTTTCAGCACTGTGATTATGAAAATGAACGTTGGCAGGATGGATTTTCGTTTTCTGTTGTCTTCCATCATTATGGGGCAGGACGCTATCGGCTGGAGGGGGAGATGATCGAACAGGATTCGGGGGAGCTGCGCTTGGCGGATTGTCAGGGCGTGCTGCTTCAGAGTGCGGGGCTGTCGGAAGAGGAAGTTCAGATTGAGTCGGCGCGGTGGGATGGGGAGGCATATCAGGATGCCGATGAGGTCTGGTGCAGGAATGCACAGGTAGAGGGAAAACGGAAAGTATGGGATTGCAGGGCGGTGTATGGGGGCGTGGTGGAATTGCCGGAGTATATCCGTTATCGAATGAAAATGGAGTATATAAAAGAAGAAACGGAGGTTCCGGAAGAAAATATACAGGAAACGGAAACATTGGCTTTGGAGGATATAAAAGAGGGGACAGTAGATACCATTCCGCTTCCGTTTTGGAGACGTTGGGTTCGTTATGGACTGGCAGTCAGCGTCAGCTTGTTACTGATTGTTTTCTTATGGTTCTGTTTTGAAAAAATCAGGGCATTTGCCAAGAAAAGGGAAGAAAGCTGAATGGGAATCCCTGATGTGCGGCGTAGTTGATTAATGGTAAAAATTGCCGTATACTAAGCTATTATGAGATAGAAAACACAGGAATTGGGAGTGTTGACAATAGGAACTCTGCGAAAGTTTATCTGACTTTATATACGTAGAGCTGGGGGAAAGTGAGTTTTAAAGCAGGGTCAAAGGACGGACAATACGAAAGACGAACGCTTTGTAAAGAAAGGAATGGATGCAGCATGACGAGGGAGGTTGTGTTTAAGATGGAGCGGCCGGGGCTGGTGGAAGTGGGACAGGTCGTGGAAGTGACGGAGTCAGTTACTCCTTTTAATGTCAATTACATGATAGAGCCGGCGGTCGCAATGTCAGGGCTTTTTAAACTGAATGATCGGATTCCAGTGGATCATGGAGTTGTGAAAGCGATTGAGGAGAATGATCGCGGATATTATGTGACCGTCACGTTCGAGTATGAATGACGGGCTGGCTTGGAGGATGAGACAAGGCGGCAAATGGGTGAGATAAGGATAGGAGATAGAGATGGCTGGAAAAATACCGAAGGATCCGATCGTATGCCTGAGTTTTGTAAATACGCAGCTCAGGGATTTTTATGCGGGGTTGGAGGAGTTTTGCGCTGAGTTTGAGGTAAATCGGGAAGAATTAGAAGAAAAACTCCAGGCAGCAGGGTATACGTATGATAAAAAACAAAACCAGTTCCGATAGTCGGTGTGCGGGCTTTACATTGGCAGAACTTTTGTGCGTAGTTGCGATCGTGGCGCTTTTGATTGCAGTTTCAGTTCCACTCTTGTCTGGGCATATCCGGCGTGCACGGGAAGCGCGGGCAAAGACAGAGGCGCGTATGCTCTGCACGGCAATCTGGATGCATTTGTTAGATTTGGACGAAAGAGGAATCCATCCGGAAAGTTGGGAATTGATGATGGAGCTGGGAAATTCTTTTCGGAGTCTGGAAGAGAATCCGCTGGAGACATATCTGGATGGAGAACGTCTGGAAGATGTATTCATCTACAGTATTTATTACAACGATACCCTGGAGAGTTATGAGGGGATTTTGTGCGAGATAGATGGATATGAGGTAGAAGCACTGATCAGTGGAAGTACGGAAATTATAAAGTGATAGGTGCTGAGGGAGAGCTGTTGGATTCCGTGCAGACTGTGCCGTCCGTTCAGAGGCAGCCGTTGAAAGGGAGCCTGCGGCATCGGATAAAAGGAAGAAAAACAAAAGGAAAAAAGAAGCAGGATGTATTACAAGGAAAGTCTTGTAAAACCCTGCTTCTTTCTATATAATGGGACGGGAAAGCGGTCTGTCTGGAAGAGGACGGGATGAGAAAAACGGAAGGCTTTGGGATAGCAGCGATTGGGTAAAATGGGGGCTGCGGCCGGGCTGTTCCGGGCAGATACAACAGAAAAGAGAGGTAACAATATGTTTCGTGCGATTAAGATCGTTGGAACGGTCGTCAGTTTCCTGGTTGGTTCCATAGGTACGTTGCGCCGTATGGACAAGCAGGGACAGGTGGATCCGGTCGCGGTAGAGGAAGAAAGTACCCAGAGGGTGCGTGCGATTTTTAAAAAGCTGTTAAAAATGGCAGGTGTGACGGTGGAGGTCCGGGGATTTGAGAATATTCCGCAGGATCGTCCAGTGCTTTATGTAGGAAATCATCGGAGTTATTTTGATATTCTGGTCGGCTATACGACGGCCCCTGGGCTACTCGGGTTTGTGGCAAAAAAGGAGATGGAGAAGATTCCCCTTCTCTCCAAGTGGATGCTGAATGTCAACTGCCTGTTTTTAGATCGGGACAATATCAAAGAGGGATTAAAGACCATTCTTGCCGGAATTGAAAAAATACGGCGTGGCGTATCGGTCTGGATTTTCCCGGAGGGGACCCGCAACAAAAATGAACAACTTTCAAATCTGCTGCCATTTAAAGAGGGAAGTCTAAAAATTGCAGAAAAGTCTGGATGTCCGGTCGTCCCGGTAGCGATCAAGGGGACGGCGGATGTGTTTGAAAAGCATATTCCATGTATTCGTCCTAGCCACGTTATAATCGAGTTCGGCGAGCCGTTCATCGTAAAAGAGCTGGATCCGGAAAATCGTAAGTTTGTCGGCGCGTATACGAGAGAAAAGATCGTAGGGATGCTTTCAGAGCTGGAAAAGGAGAATCACTAAAAGATGGATTTGCTGGAGATAAGAGGACGTCTGGATCAGATTGACACCCAGATAGAGAAGTTATTTGAAGAGAGAATGCGCCTCTGCAGCGAGGTGGCAGAGTATAAGATCGCGACCGGCAAGGCGGTGTATGACGCAGAGCGCGAGAAACAGAAGATCGAGTCAGTTCAGGCGATGGCAGAGGGCGAGTTTAACAAGCAGGCGGTTGCCGAGCTGTTTTTGCAGATGATGACGCTGAGCCGCCGTTACCAGTATCAGACGATCGCGGGACGCGTCGGCGGTCCGGATCTGGGCTTCCATAAGGTGGAAAAGCTTGAGACAGCCGGAAAACGTGTGGTGTTCCAGGGCTTAGAGGGCGCTTACGGACATGCGGCGGCGCTGCAGTTTTTTGGAAAGGATGCGGATATCCATCATGTACGCCGCTTTGAGGATCTGATGGTGGAGGTACAGGAGGGAAAGGCTGATTTCGCAGTGCTTCCGATTGAAAATTCTTCCGCCGGTGCAGTGACGGACAATTACGATCTGCTTCTCAAATATGACAATGTGATCGTGGCAGAGACATTTCTGCCGGTGCATCACTACCTGCTCGGCACGCAGGACGCCAAGCTTTCCGATGTGAAGCGCGTCTATGCACATCCGCAGGCGCTGATGCAGAGCAGCGATTTTCTGAACCAGCATGACTGGCAGCAGCTCAGCATGGAAAATAATGCGGTGGCGGCACAGAAGGTACGCGACGAGAACGATCCGTCGCAGGCAGCAGTGGCCGGCGAGGTGGCTGGTGAGCTCTACGGACTCAAAAAGCTGGCAGGCCCGATCAATAACTGCCCGGACAACACGACCCGGTTCCTGATTCTGGCAAAGGATCGCGTCTATCAGGCGGGGGCCGAGAAGATCAGCCTCTGTTTCGAGCTGCCGCACCGCAGCGGTACACTGTACAGTATGCTCGGCAATTTCATCTTCAACGATGTCAATATGCGGATGATCGAGTCCCGTCCGATCCCGGAGGAGAGCTGGCAGTACCGCTTCTTCGTGGATATCGAGGGCAATCTGGAGGATGCCGGGGTGCAGAATGCGCTGTACGGAATCCTGCGCGAAGCAAAAAATGTAAAGATCCTGGGAAATTATTAGTAAACCATACTTGTAAGATAAGACAGAAAGGGCTGCTGTCCATGGGCAGACACTTTTGAAACCGAAAGTGCCGTAAGAAAATTTGGCAGTGACCGGAAAGGCAAAACAATGGAAGAAAAAAGAAAAAATACGATGATTTTATACCGCAACCTGCGGTATCAGCAGTTATTTGATGATATGTGCAGTCTCTTAAAACCGGAGGAGGGCGAGGTGCGCCCGGACGCGTATGCGTGCGCGAGCCAGCTCATCGATCTGGCGGTGACCTACGGTTTCCGTGGCAATCTGTGGCATTGTTTCCTGGCATTCTGCATGGCAAACAATGAAAATGCCTACAGCACCTCCTGCGAGATCGTTGGACCGGTCGGGGGCAGCTTGAGCGAGCTTGCCCGCCATGATTTTGCACAGGTCAGAGAGCTTTTTTCCCTGGATATTGCCCGTCTGGACGAGACAGAGAACGGCATCTGGTCGGAGATGAAGCACTACGAAAATGCGCTGGAGAACAGCAAGGCATTTAACCACCGCATCCGTGACCGGATCGTTGAATTATCGGTTGCCTTGGAGAACGCGAAGAGCGATCAGGAATTTCAGGATATCGTAACCGAATTTTATAAGGAATTTGGTGTCGGCAAGTTCGGCCTTAACAAGGCATTCCACATCAGCATGGATGACGAAGCCAAACAGGTTGATATCGAGCCGATCACCCGCGTGGAACACATCGAACTGAGCGATCTGGTCGGTTATGAGCTGCAGAAGGCGAAATTAATTGAGAATACCGAGGCATTTATCGAGGGACGCGCGGCAAATAACTGCCTGCTCTTCGGTGACAGCGGTACCGGTAAATCGTCCAGTATCAAGGCGATCTTAAACCAGTATTATGACCGCGGACTCCGCATGATCGAGGTGTATAAGCACCAGTTCCGTGGACTGTCAGATGTTCTGGAGCAGATCAAGGACCGCAACTATAAATTTATCATTTACATGGACGATCTTTCCTTCGAGGAATATGAGCTGGAGTATAAATATCTGAAAGCGATCATCGAGGGCGGTCTCGGCATCAAGCCGCAGAATGTTCTGATCTATGCGACTTCCAACCGCCGTCACCTGATCCGCGAGAAATTCAGCGACAAGCGCGAGCTGGACGACGATCTGCATTCCAACGATACCGTACAGGAGAAGCTGTCCCTGGTGGCTCGCTTCGGTGTCACGATCTACTACGGCTCGCCGGACAAGAAAGAGTTCCAGAACATCGTCCGTGTACTGGCAGACAAGTACCATATCCATATGCCGGAGGCAGAGCTGCTTCTGGAAGCCAACAAGTGGGAGTTAAGCCACGGCGGACTGTCCGGACGTACTGCCACCCAGTTTATTGCCAATTTACGCAGCAAGCTGAAAGGAGAGAGCAAGTAATATGGCCGTTAAAACCTTTGCCGCTATTGATGTCGGTTCCTTCGAACTGGAGCTTGGAATCTTCGAGATTTCCGCCTCCGCCGGAATCCGCGAGATCGATCATGTGCGCCATGCGCTGGCGCTTGGCAAAGACACGTACAATGACGGACGTTTGAGCCACGAGATCGTGGAGGAAATGTGCGAGGTTCTGAATAAATTCCGGGAAGTGATGAAGACGTACCGGGTATCGGATTACCGGGCGTTTGCCAGCAGTGCGCTGCGCGAGGCGAGAAACAGCCAGATGGTACTTGACCGGATTCTGGTGCGGACCGGCCTTCGCGTCCGCACGATGAACAACTCGGAGCTTCGTTTTAAGAGTTATAAGGCCGTCGCAGCCAGGGAGGAAGAGTTTCAGCGCACCGTGAAAAATGGCGCGGCGCTGATGGACGTCGGATTCGGAAGCACCCAGATCTCCCTCTTTGATGAGGAGGTACTGGTATCGACGCAGAACCTCCTGCTCGGCGTGCTGCGCTTAAGCGAGATGTCGGCGCACTGGCGCGTCGATTACCGGAAAATCCCGGCGATCATCGATGAGCTGGTGGAAAATGAACTGTATACATTCCGAAAGATATTTTTAAAAGAACACCGGATCGAGACGCTGATCGCGACGGGCGAGACGATGAACTATATGGTCAGCCGCGGCATGCACGTGAAAGGCGGGGCGCGGTTTACGGCCAAGGAATTTGGCGTATTCTGTGAGCAGTTGATCGGGATGTCTTCGGAGGAGATCCAGGAGCGCTATGAGCTGCCGCAGGACTATGCGGAGGTGCTGATCCCAAGTGCGATTCTCTACCGGAAGGTGTTAGATATGACGGGCGCTTCCTATATCTGGGCGCCGGGGACGACACTCTGTGACGGTATCACGGCAGAGTACGCGCAGGAAAACCGCCTGATCCGTTTCCACCATGATTTTGAGGCGGATATTCTATCGACAGCCCGCCAGATGGCAAAGCGCTACCGCTGCCACGGCGCGCACGTGCGCGAGGTGGAGCGGTCGGCGGAGATGATCTTTGACGCGACGAAGAAATACCACGGCCTGGGCGCGCGGGAACGCCTGCTTTTAAAGATCGCGGCGACCCTGCATGACTGCGGCAAGTTTGTCAGTATCACGCGCGGTTCGGAGAGTTCCTATCAGATCATCATGGACACGGAGATCATCGGAATCTCCCATCTGGAGCGCGAGATCGTGGCCAATATCGTGCGCTACAACATTCAGGAATATGCCTATGATGAAGTGATTCTGGAGTCGGATCTGTCCCAGTATGCGGGACTTGGAACCTCCCGGAGGGAGCTTACGATCCTGATTGCGAAGCTGACGGCTATCCTGCGTCTGGCCAATTCGATGGACCGCAGCCACCGCCAGAAATTAAGCGACAGCCGCATCGCGGTCCGAAACGGCAGCCTGGTGGTTACAACGGGCTGTCCGGAGAGTATCGTGCTGGAGCAGTATTCATTTGACCAGAAGGCAGATTTCTTCGAGGAAGTCTTTGGAATACGGCCTGTACTCAGGCAGAAAAGAGGGGTATAAGGATGTCGGATGCAGTTTTGAAGTACGGAGAACCTGAAAATTATGTAAACCGTGAACTGAGCTGGCTGGAATTTAACTACCGGATTCTGGGCGAGGCGCGCGACAAGACGACTCCTCTGTTTGAACGGTTGAAATTTTTAAGTATCACAGCGTCGAACCTGGATGAGTTTTTCATGGTCCGCGTGGCGTCCCTCAAGGACATGGTTCACGCCAATTATACGAAGCGGGATATCGCGGGCATGACGGCACAGGAACAGCTCGACGCGATCGATGTCAAGACGCATGAGCTGGTGGAAGATCAGTACCGGACGTACAACCGGATGCTTCTGCCGCTCTTAAAACAGCACGGCCTGCGCGTTGTGACGGAGCATGAGAAATTGACGAAAGAGGAGGCGGCATACGTCGATCGCTTTTTTGAGGAATCGGTCTATCCGGTTCTCACACCGATGGCGGTCGATTCGTCCCGTCCGTTCCCTCTGATTCACAATAAATCGTTAAATATCGCCGCGCTCGTCCGCAAGAAAAAGGGCGACGGCGAACTGGAGTTTGCGATGGTCTGCGTGCCGGGCGGACTTCCGCGCGTGGTGGAACTGCCGTGCCAGGATGGAAAAGCCATCATTTATCTGGAAGAAGTCATCGAGCGCAACATCGACAAATTGTTCTTAAATTATGATATCATCAGCTGCCATCCGTTCCGCGTCATGCGAAACGCCGATTTGAGCATCGACGAGGATGAGGCGGAAGATCTGCTTAAGGAGATTGAGCAGAAACTGAAAAAACGCCAGTGGGGCGAGGTGATCCGTCTGGATATAGAGGAAAAGGCCGATAAACGTCTCCTGGATATCCTTAAAAAGGAGCTGCACGTGGGCGGAGATGCGATCTATGAGATCGACGGACCGTTGGATCTGACGGTTCTCATGAAAGTGTTCGGACTGCCGGGCTTTGACGAATTTAAGACGCCGCCGTACACACCGCAGCCGGTTCCGGCGCTGATGAACGAGGACGATATTTTTGCCAATATCCGCAAGGGCGATATCCTTCTGACCCATCCGTTTGAGACGTTTGAGCCGGTTGTCAACTTCATCAAGAAGGCGGCACGCGACCCGGAGGTGCTGGCGATCAAGCAGACACTCTACCGTGTCAGCGGCAACTCCCCGATTATCGCGGCGCTTGCCGAGGCGGCGGACAATGGAAAGCAGGTATCGGTTCTGGTCGAGCTGAAAGCCCGGTTCGATGAGGAAAACAATATCATCTGGGCTAAGATGCTGGAAAAAGCCGGATGCCACGTTATCTATGGCCTTCTGGGACTGAAAACGCACAGCAAGATCACGCTGGTGGTGCGCCGCGAGGAAGAGGGCATCCGCCGTTACGTCCATCTGGGAACCGGAAACTACAACGATTCGACGGCAAAACTCTACACTGACTGCGGTCTTTTGACGTGTGATCCGCTGATCGGAGAGGACGCGACCGCCGTATTCAATATGCTGTCTGGTTATTCGGAACCGCTTGGCTGGAATAAGCTGTCCTTGGCACCGTTGTGGCTGCGTGGACGTTTCCTGCGCCTGATCCAGCGGGAGACGCGCAACGCCTGCGAGGGCATTCCGGCGCGGATCGTGGCGAAAATGAACTCCCTGTGTGACCGCGAGATCATCGCAAGTCTCTACGAGGCGTCAAATGCAGGGGTCAAAGTACAGCTCATCGTCCGCGGCATCTGCTGCCTGCGCGCCGGGATTCCGGGACTAAGCGAAAATATCACGGTCTGCTCGATCGTCGGCAATTTCCTCGAGCACAGCCGTATTTTCTATTTCGAAAATGACGGAGAACCGCAGATTTTCATGGGCAGTGCCGACTGGATGCCGCGAAACTTAGACCGCCGTGTCGAGATTCTCTTCCCGGTCGAAGATGAGAAACTCAAAGCGCGTATCTGCCATATCTTAGAGGTACAGCTGGCCGACAATGTCAAGGCGCAGTATCTGGGACCGGACGGAACGTACGCCAAACGCGACCGCCGCGGCAAGGCGCCGGTCTGCGCGCAGGATATCTTCTGTGCAGAGGCCATACAGGCGGCGAAGGAAGCCGGAAAGAAGCAGGATCCGGCGGCGATGCGCGTGTTTATCCCACTGGAACAGTAATATTCTCCAAAAATGTAATAAATTTTTAAAGCATAAATCCTCCCCATATGGTAAACTGGAAGCAGGTATATTCGTCTGGCATTTCGCATAGAGATGACGGGGAACCGCATTACATATGAGGGAGGTTTTTTTATGTCTGAAATTCACGTTCTGGTGGTGGATGATGAGAAAGAGATCGCCGATCTGGTGGAGATTTATCTGGTCAGTGATGGCTATAAGGTATATAAGGCGTCCAATGCGTTAGAGGGACTGGAAATTCTGGAGAAGGAGACGATCCATCTGGTGCTTCTCGACATCATGATGCCGGGGATGGACGGCCTGGAGATGTGCCGGAAGATCCGGGAGACCAACAATATCCCGATCATCATGTTGAGCGCGCGCTCGGCGGATCTGGATAAGATCCTGGGACTCGGAACCGGCGCGGACGACTATGTGACGAAGCCGTTTAACCCGCTGGAACTGACGGCGCGCGTGAAATCACAGCTCCGCCGCTATACGCAGCTGAATCCGCAGAGCAGCGCGGGAAACCAGGTAAAAAATGAGATTTCGATCAAGGGGCTTACGATCAACAAGGACAACCACAAAGTGACGGTGTACGGCGAGGAGATCAAGCTGACGCCGATCGAATTTGATATCCTGTATCTGCTGGCGTCCAATCCGGGACGGGTTTTCAGCACTGACGAAATCTTTGAAAAGGTGTGGAACGAGAAGGTCTACGAGGCCAATAATACGGTTATGGTACATATCAGACGCCTTCGCGGCAAGATGAAAGAGGACACCCGACAGAGCAAGATCATCACGACGGTCTGGGGGGTAGGATACAAAATTGAAAAATAAAAAAGATATGAGCCGCCGGTTCCGGACACGGATGGTCACGAATATCGTCTACAGCACGGTGGTGGCGTGTCTGGTGGAAGTTTTTTTGATCGCGAATGTCTCGATGATCAGCAGTTACCTGCGGGAAACGCGCTATCGGGATTCCTTTTTTCTGCGTCTGACGGAGGCGGAGACGCTGATGGCCTTTGTTTATCTTCTGTCGGGGATCGCGATCTTTTCGGTTACATTTTTTGCCCTGCAGGAGCGGTCGATGCGCTATATCAGCCGTATTTCGGCTGCGATTCAGAATATTTCCGAGGGCGACTTAAATACGACCGTCGAGGTGCGGGGCGACGATGAGTTCACGGCGATGGCGGTCAATTTAAACAAGATGGTCGGGGATATCCGCAACCTGATGGACAAGGAGCGCGAGGCGGAGCGCACGAAAAACGAGCTGATCACGAATGTGGCGCACGATCTGCGGACGCCGCTTACCTCGATCATCGGTTATCTCGAACTTCTGTCCGGCAAGGTGGAGATTCCGGCAGAAATGCAGAAAAAATATATTGATATTGCCTATGCCAAATCCAAACGTCTGGAAAAACTGATCGAAGATTTGTTCGGTTTTACCAAAATGAATTATGGAAAAGTGGCAATGCACGTGTCGAAGGTGGATATCGTCAAGCTGCTCAGCCAGCTGCTGGAGGAGTTTTATCCGAGTTTTAAGGACAAAAACCTCTCCTACGAGCTGCAGAGCAATGTCCCGGGCAAGGTCATCACGGCGGATGGAAACCTCCTGGCGCGCCTCTTTGACAACCTGATTAACAACGCGATCAAGTACGGCGCGGATGGAAAGCGGGTTCTGGTTCAGATCCATGCGGAGGAAGAGGTTGTGACGGTCTCAGTGACGAACTACGGCTATGTGATTCCGGCGGACGAGCTGCCGCTTTTATTTAATAAGTTCTACCGCGTGGAACAGTCGCGCTCGACCAATACAGGCGGTACGGGACTGGGGCTGGCGATCGCTAAAAATATTGTCGATATGCACGGCGGCACGATTCAGGTAACGAGCGATCTGAATGGAACGGTCTTTACCGTGCGTTTGCGGACGAATTTTGATATCAACCGGGAAAATTTCCAGGCGCCGTAAGCGTGGTAAAAGGCCTGCAGGTAGAGCGGCGGGACGCTCGGTATAGCGGTATATGACGGTAAACATAGAAAGATGGGGAGAAAAAGAATGCAGAAAAAGAGTGTGATCCAAGTCTTTTTTGCAATGCTGATCGGGTGGATGGCAGTATTCTGTCTTCCGGCGGGGCACGCGTATGCCTCACAGGGGGAAGCAGATGCGCCGCTGTCGATGGATGTTTCCTATGGATTTGACAATACGGCAAAGAGCGACCGTTACCTTCGGGTAACGGTTCTTCTGAATGGCGGCGCAGAACCATTTGAAGGGACGCTGGAATTTCTGACCGCGCAGTCCAGCCTGGAGGCGTATCAGTATTCCTATCCGGTATCGCTGGCTGCGCGGGAAAGGATGAAGAAAGAAATTTACATTCCTCTGGGAGTCCGGGCGGATCAGATGTTTGTCTCGGTGCGGGATGAAAAGAATGTGCAGGTGATTCGGAAACGCCTGAAACTTAGCCCGGATGAGAATATATCTGAAACGTATATTGGCGTTTTCACACAGAATCCGGAGCAGCTGGAATATCTGGATAGTGCGGGGATCCGCTATGGGACGCTTCGGACGCGGGCGGTCTATCTGGATGCAGGAAAGGCGCCGAAGGACCGTCTTGGATATGACTTGTTTGATCTGGTAGTGGTGTCGGGATTTGATCTCAACACATTGAGCGAGGAACAGTACGCTGCGCTGCGCTGTTGGCTGGAGGATGGCGGCACGGTACTTTTTGGCGGTGGAAGCGGATATCAGGCAAATTACGGACGTTTTGCGGAAAAGTGTCTGGAACCGCCGTATCTGGAACCGGTTATCGTCCCGGTCAGCCTGGGCGGGGATTCGATACCGGGCGAACAGGCAGGAGAGATTTCGGCGGAGTGTGTGGATTTGAACCTGAAAAATGGTAGTACGCTGCTGTCGGGAGAAGTATTTCCGCTTCTTTCCTATGCAGCGTACAAGCAGGGACGGATTGTGGCAGCGGCGTTTTCGATGGATGCGATCGGGGATTTATGCCAGACAAACCCGTCGGAGGTTGAAAAACTGTATACGCTGGTGCTGGGAACAAAAAACGTGGAGGAGCTGGCACAGGAAGATTATTATGGATATTCCGGCTCCTATTTTTCCGTACAAAGCCTTGTGAATACGGGCGATGCAGGGCGTCTTCCCAATGTGGCGGCTTACACGGCGGCGATTTTAGTGTACCTGTTGCTGCTCGGGCTGCTGTACTTTTGGTTAAAAAAGAAGAATCTTTCCCATTTTTATCTGCCGGCGGTGACGCTGGGGGCACTTTTGTTTACGGGGGTAATTTATGCGTTGGGGGTTAAGACCCGTTTTCGGGAACCATTTGTCACATATGCGTCGATCCTAGATACATCGGGGGAAGAGGCGGAAGAAAAGATATATATGAATATCCGCAGCCCGTACAATAAGCCGTATTCTGTGAGCCTGAATCCGGGATATGAGGTGCGCCCCCTGACGAGAAGTTATTATTACGATGCCGTTTCAGCGTCCCACTTTACGGGGCAGGAAGAATATGATACCGCCCTTTTGTATCAGGCGGATCGGACAGAGATCAAAATGCGGGATGCGATCGCGTTTACCCCGAAACTGTTTACCCTGCACCGCGAATGGGAGAAAAATGACACGATGGGGGTAGAGGGCGATCTTTCCTATTTTGACGGCGTTGTCGGGGGAAAGATTCAAAATCATTTTCCGGAGACGCTGGAAAATGCGGCGCTTCTGATAGATGGGAAGGCAGTCCTGCTTGGAACCCTGAATCCGGGCGAAACGATTTCGCTGGATGGAAAAGAGACGTTTAATTATCCGATCAGCTATTCGTATGCCGTGTCACAGCTCATAACGGGGGCGGATCAGTATGAAAAAGCGGACATTGAAAATTCGGCATATTTAAACGCCCAAGAGAGAACGAGGCTTTTGAGTTTTTATCTGGATTCCGGGGCGGGAAGAAGTCCGTCGGAGGCGTGCCTGGTTGCGTTCCGGCCGTCCAGCCAGTATGGGCAGGAACTCTTGGCAGATGGGAAAAATATCAGTGAGGGGTTTTGCATGGTCACACAGTCGCTTGCGATGAAGCGGGAGCAGGATGGGAAGAGATACCGCTCTGCCCTGGAGCAGGATCCGACGGTTCTTTCAGGAAACTATGAACCGGAATATAATACGATGTATACAGGGGAACCGACGGAATCGGCCACGGTGGAGTATGCGCTGGGAAGTGACTGGACGGTGGAAAAACTGCGGTTTGAATCGATCTCCTCCCAGTTTTCGGAGAATCCGCTTTATCCATATATGGCGCCTTTTTCTGGCAGTATGTATTTTTACAATTATGAAACCGGGCAGAATGACCGGATGGAACTGAAAGAAGAGTACCTGGCAAGTGAGCTGGAACCGTATCTATCCCCATCCAATACACTGACGATAAAATATACCGTGGATCCGGCGAAAGAATATGGTTGGGAGTGCCAGCTTCCGATGATTTATGGGGTAGGGAGGTGAGAGGAATGCTGACGGTTAAGAACCTGCGGAAACGGTATGGCAAATTTCAGGCATTGGACGGCCTGAATTTGGAGGTCGCAGATGGGGAACTGTTTGGTTTTGTAGGTCCAAACGGCGCCGGAAAGACGACGACGCTCAAGATTCTTGCAGGACTTTTGCCTCCGGATGAGGGGGAGGTGGTGATCGGCGGCCTGGATGTTTATTCCGATGGGAAAGAGCTGCGGCGCCGCATTGGATATGTGCCGGACTTCTTCGGCGTGTATGATAATCTGAAAGTGTCGGAATATATGGAGTTTTTTGCCTCCTGCTATGGGATTACTGGGTTTCAGGCGCGCACGCGCTGCCATACGTTGTTAGAGCAGGTGCGGCTGGAGGATAAGGAAGATTTTTATGTAGACGGCCTTTCGAGGGGCATGAAGCAGCGTCTTTGTCTGGCGCGGGCGTTGATTCACGATCCGGATCTGTTGATACTGGATGAACCGTCTTCTGGCCTGGATCCGCGTACCCGGGTGGAGTACAGCACGATTTTAAAAGAACTGCGGGAGCAGGGCAGGACACTTCTCATCAGTTCCCATATTTTGTCCGAATTATCGGAACTGTGTACGTCGATCGGGGTAATCGAGCAGGGGCGGATGGTGCTTCAAGGGAGCATGGAACAGATATTTGCGCGGATCAACGCCTCCAACCCCCTGCTCATTTCGATTTTCAGCCAGAAGGAAAAGGCACTGGCGATTTTAAAGAGCCATCCCTGCGTGCAGACGATCAGTGTGCTGGGGGATGAAATTAAACTGGGATTTATCGGGGATCGGCAGGATGAGGCGATGCTGCTGCAACAGCTCATAGACGCCGATGTCCTGGTAAGTGGTTTTATGCGGGAAAAGGGAAGTTTAGAGTCCTTGTTTATGCAGATTACGGGACAGGAAGAGGAGAGGGCGGTGTTGAAGCATGAAATGGAATCCGGTATTTAGGCGGGAGATCACGGTGGGAAGCCGCAGTATCCGTATGACAGCGATTTTGCTGGTTTTTAACAGTATTCTGGCTGCGGCTGCCCTCTTTAACCTGTTTTCGGCGGCAGAACAGGTAAAAGCCACGGCGGAAATCCAGTATTCACAGTTTTTGGAACTCTATACGTTCGTCTCCTCGATCGAATTTCTGTTGCTGCTGCTGATTATGCCGGCGTTGACTGCCAGCAGTATCAGCGGGGAACGGGAACGTCAGACACTGGAACTGATGCTGACAACAACGATGGCCCCGAGAGATATGGTTTTGGGAAAACTTGCCTCATCGCTTGTCACGATGCTGGTGCTGGCGGTGTCGGCGCTGCCGCTCCAGGCGCTTGTCTTTATTTATGGAGGAATTACGCTGCGGGATATCGGGATGCTGTTTTTGTGTCAGGGAATCGTAGCGCTGCTGACGGGCGGGATTGGCATGTTTTATTCGGCGATGGCGCGCCGATCTACCGTTGCGACGGTCTGTACGTATGTGACGGTGATGGCATTGACGGTGGGAACCTTTGCGATCAATTTATTTTCTTACCGGATGGCACTGCGGGCAGCCGATTCGTATGCAGCTTCTTTGAATCTGGCGGGGGAAGCAAGTTCTGGATTTTGGCGTTATCTATTTCTTTTCAATCCGGCCGTCTTGTTTTATAATATAATTAACGGGCAGGCGGGAAGCGGCGCCATGAAGAACTGGTTTGAACCCTTGTTTGGACTTCTGCCGGAAAATATAGTGACCAGATATTGGACTCTTTGCAGTTTATCCGTTCAATTTTTGCTGGCAGTCCTTTTAATTGCGGCAGCCATCTGGAAAGTAACGCCGGGAAAATGGAGACGGCACAGAAGGTGAGGAAAAGAAAATGGGAGTAAGAGGAACGGCAAAGGCTGATTCCCTCCGGATTGGGTGCCATCTTTCTTCTGCAAAGGGATATCTGGCGATGGGAAAGGCGGCAGTTTTGATTGGCGCAACGGATTTTCAGTTTTTTACAAGAAATCCGAGAGGCGGAAGTGCGAAAAAGATAGATCCGGAGGATGTAAGAACGTTTTTGGAATTTAGTAGAAAACATGGGATAGATCGGATTTTAGCACATGCGCCGTATACATTGAACGCCTGCTCGGCCAGTGCGCGGGTGCGCGAGTTTGCCCGCGAGACGATGGCAGACGATCTGGCGCGTCTGGAGTATACGCCGGGCATCTGTTACAATTTTCATCCGGGCAGCCATGTCGGGCAGGGAACGGAGGCAGGCATCGAACTGATTGCACAGATGTTGAATGAAGTGATCCGCCCGGAGCAGAGCACTACCGTGCTGCTGGAAACGATGGCGGGGAAAGGAAGTGAGGTAGGAAAAAGATTTGAAGAGTTGGCGGCTATCCTGGAACGGGTGCATCATCCGGAGAAAATGGGGATCTGCCTGGATACTTGTCATGTCTGGGATGCCGGTTATGATATAGCGGGCGATCTGGACGGGGTACTGGACGAGTTTGACAGGGTGTTAGGACTTGGGCGTCTGAAAGCGATCCATTTGAACGATAGCATGAATCCATGCGGGGCGGCAAAAGATCGCCATGCCCGGATTGGCGAAGGATATATCGGGTTTGAAGCGCTGGCGCGGGTGGTGTGCCATCCCAGATTGCGCCATTTGCCGTTTTATCTGGAAACGCCGAATGATTTGGACGGCTATGCGCAGGAGATACGGAAGATGAGGACCGTTTGGGAAGAAACGCCACATTGAGGATAGTTTATGGAAAAGTAAATTTCAAATAAGATTAAATGAAACGGAGGCAGTAAATATGGGAATTGTAAGAGCAGCATTACGTTCAGTCGGCGGAGGTTTAGCGGATCAGTGGCTGGAAGTGATTGAACCGGAAAATATGGGGGAACAGACGGTCTTTTCAGCGGGCGTACAGATCCGGCGAGGAGAAAACCGAAAAGGAACACCGGGGACGGTTTCCAACGGTTCGGTGGTTCATGTGTACCCGAATCAGTTTATGATGCTGGTAGATGGCGGTAAAGTTGTGGACTATACGGCAGAGGAAGGCTATTATACGGTGCAGAATTCATCGCTGCCATCCCTTTTTAACGGGCAGTTTGGCGATGCGTTGAAAGAATCGTTTAACCGTGTGCGTTTTGGCGGAGGCACTCCATATGCGCAGAAGGTATACTATATCAATCTGCAGGAGATCAAGGGAATTAAATTTGGCACCCGGACGCCGGTCAATTATTTTGATTCCTTTTACAATTCAGAGCTTTTCCTGCGGGCGCATGGCACGTACTCGATCAAGATCACGGATCCGCTCAAATTTTATGCGGAGGCAATTCCTAAGAATCAGGATCAGGTTGAGATCGATTCCATCAATGAGCAGTATCTGGCAGAATTCTTAGAGGCGCTTCAGACTTCGATCAACCAGATGTCGGCGGATGGAGTGAGAATCTCATTTGTGGCATCTAAGGGGCGTGAACTGGGACGCTATATGGCGGATACGCTGGATGAAGAATGGAATCGGATGCGAGGAATGGAGATCCAGTCCGTCGGCATTGCCAGCATTTCTTATGATGAGGAATCACAGAAACTCATCAATATGCGGAATCAGGGTGCGATGCTGGGAGATCCATCGGTGCGTGAAGGATATGTTCAGGGAGCGATGGCGAGAGGATTTGAGGCAGCGGGCTCTAATTCAGGCGGTGCGATGGCAGGATTTATGGGAATGGGCGCCGGTATGAATTTTGGCGGTGGATTTATGGGAGCCGCTTCTGCGTCTAACTTACAGCAAATGCAGATGCAGCAAAATGCCACCCCATCCTATGGTGGCGGTATGCAGGGGCAGGCGGGCAATCCCCAGCCGCAGATGGGAGCCGTTGGCAGAGCACAGACAGCCGCGCAGAACACGCCGCCGGCTGGCGCGCAGGCAGAAACGTGGACGTGCGAGTGTGGCAACGTCAATCAGGGAAAATTCTGTTCTGAGTGCGGCAAACCGAAGCCGGCCGGTCCGTGGACCTGCAGTTGCGGAACCGTTAATACAGGGAAATTTTGTTCAGAGTGTGGAAAGCCGAGGTCATAGGGGAGTATGGAGATACAATCATATAAGTGTCCGAACTGTGGTGGCGGTCTGGTATTCGACCCCAAAACACAGCAGTTTAAATGTGAATACTGCCTTTCTGCCTTTACGGAAGAAACCTTAAAGGAGATGGAGAAAGCTGCCAGGGAGGCGGAAAAGGCAAAAGCTGCTTCGGAGGAGAAAAAGCCGGACGCAGCGCAGAAAAAAAAGACCGGAGAGAAGCCGGAAACGGGACAGAAAATAGCAGGACAGAAAGAGGTGGAGATGGCACTCTACACCTGTCCAAGCTGCGGGGCGGAGATTGTGGCACAGGAGACGACCGCGTCCACGCACTGTTGTTATTGCCACAATCCAGTCGTTTTTGCTGGCCGTCTGGAGGGTAGATACCGGCCGGATGGCTTGATCCCGTTTGAGATTGATCAGAAGAAAGCCAGGGAAAAATTCAAAGAGTGGATTCAGACGAAAAAGTATGTGCCGGATGATTTCTATTCGCCGCGTCAGATGGAATATCTGGAGGGAATTTATTATCCATACTGGATGTATAGCTGTCAGGTGTCCGGCGAGGTACAGGCGGAGGGATTTCGCCGCCGCACAACGAGAAACGGGGAAATCGAGTACATAGAGACGAGCCGTTACCAGGTGGAAAAGCAGGGAACCATGCCGATCTCGAACGTAACGCGCAATGCGTTAAAAGAGGCGGATCACAGTTTGGCGGAGACGGTTCTTCCGTTTGACATGAAAAAAATGCGCTCGTTCCAGGCTGGATATTTTCTGGGCTTTCGGGCGGAGCGCCGCGATCGGGAAAAGGAAGAATTTAAAAAGGAAATAGAACAGGAAGTAAAAGAATATACGAAGGAATCCTTACAGAACAGTATTTCCGGGTATGATTCGTTCAACGTCCAGAGCCATCGGGAAACCGTCAGCAATGAGCAGTGGAAATGTGCCATGCTGCCGGTGTGGATGATGACTTATCAGGAGGCAAAAAGCGGGCAGATGTACTATTTTGCCATGAACGGGGAAAATGGAAAGATCTGCGGCGTCCTTCCGGTGGATCAGAAAAAGCTGATGCGGCGATTTTTAACCATTTTTGTGCCTGTATTTGCGGTACTGTTGCTGGGAGGATATCTGATATGACAGGTGAGATGAGAAAAGAAAAAGCAAACTGGAAGAAGGCCTGGAGAACAGGAGTGTGCCTGGCAGGGATGGCAGCCGTTTCAATTTGGCTTGGGAGTCAGCCCGTCTGGGCGGCAGAAGGCGCAAGGGTATTTGATGATGCGGGGCTTTTTACCGGGGATGAGACGACCGAGCTGGAGGCGCGGATCGATGAGGTGCGCGATGCACAGAATGTAGATGTGGCGGTTTTGACCGTAGAAGATGCAGAGGGAAAGACGGCGGAAGAATACGCCGATGATTTTTATGACAGCCATGGACTGGGAGTGGGGGAGGATGCAAGCGGTCTTCTGCTCTCCATCGATATGGATAATCGGGAAATATATATATCTACCTCTGGTTATGCGCTCCGGGTATTGACGGATGCGCGCATTGAGAAGGTACTGGATGCGGCGTATGATTCCGTTGCAGATGGTCAGTATGCGGAAGGCGCTTTGGAGGCTCTGGATAGTATTGAAAATTATCTGGAACTGGGAGTGCCTGAAGGACAGTACACGGAAGAACGCGAAGAATGGGAGCCATCGCTGGAGTGGTATGAGGTATTGATGTCGGCGCTGATAGCAGCGCTGATAGCCTGGATTCCCTGCCGTTCCATCAAGCGGCGCTATCAGATGAAAAAAGAACACAATCTGGCGTTGGAATCGTATCTGGCGTATCGGGCGAACAGCGCGCTGCATTTTACCCGGAATGATGAGAAGTTTATCAATCGTACCGTAGTTACACGGCGGATCCCGAAAGAACCAGAACCGTCGGCGCCGGATGAGAGACGGACGACGGTACATCAGAGCAGCAGTGGAAAGACGCACGGAGGTGGCGGCAGAAAATTTTAGGAGTCCCCAGTTAGATACTGGGACGCTCAAGGTGCAGCCGTTCCGGAAATGTCAGGCCTGAAAGGCCGGATTGGCTTGCCGGAAACACTTGTTCTGTTGATGGAACAGTAGTAAAATAGGAATCAACTGTGAGAAAAACGGACGATACGCATTAGGACATAATAATTGAGACATAATTTCGTGTGGAAGGCGGATGAAAGATATATGGCAATTCGGATGACCGGTTTATGTGAGAAAGGCGCAAACCAGATCTGGAAACAGTGTAATGATGCCCTGTATGCACAGGGAATTACCTGGCTGGAGGAAGCAGCTTATGCGGGAGACATGGAGGCATGGTTTTTCCTGGGGCATTGTTATAGCTGGGGAGATGGAGCCGTTGGCTTCAACGAGAAAAAGGCGTATGAGTGTTACCTGCGGGGCGCTTCGGCGGGAAGCGCCAGAGCCGTGCTGGGGGCTGTCCGGGCAGGGCAGTATGATG
>JBNMLY010000025.1:0-22703 GCA_050875065.1 Otoolea sp.
GGACTATGTGGATCTGCTGATCACGCGGGAGGATCTCGATGAGCCGGGACTTTCCTACATGAAGTTTGATGAGATGCCGCTTGCACTGACCGGGTTTGCGACGGTGGCGCGGGCGGGCGTCAACTGGTATCGGCTGGGGCTTTTCTGGTGCGCGGCGGCGATCCTGATTTCTCTTCTTTGTTTCCGGGATTTCGTGGCCAAGCGCATCGAGGTCGGATTTCTGTTAATTTCCCTGACGCTTGGAACGGTATTTTCCCTGTCACTCCCGGCCAATAAGGTGAGCTGGGATGAAGAGGTGCATTTCGCGCAGGCGTTCTGGATGGCCAATTATCGGACGCCGGTGCAGGCGGATCCGGCGCTTTTGCAGGAGTTTACGACAGGGGTAGATACCTGGCCGTACAACCAGCCGGAGAGCCGGGACGAGCAGGCGGCGCTCACTTCGTATCTGAACCAGAATGCGGGGTACCGTCACGGCGAACACCTCTGGAGCACGGATCTCAACAAAACGACGATGACGGGGTATGCCGGTTCGGCGCTTGTGCTGAAAGCGGGTGAGCTGCTTCATATTCCGCTTGGAATCCTGTATAAGCTGGGGCGGCTGGGAAATCTCTATGTCTATGCGTTGATTTTATATTTTGCCATCAAAAAGACGCCGGTCGGCAAGGCGATCCTGGCGTTTCTGGCGCTGATGCCGGAGCCGATGATGCTGGCGGGGGCCTATTCCTATGATCCGACCGTCACGGCGTTTCTGTGGCTGTCGTTTGCGGGCATTCTGGAGGCGGCGCTTGGCGAGCGGAAAATGGACTGGAAAACGTATGCGCTCATCGTTCTTGCATTTGTGTGGGGCTGCCGCGTTAAGGCGGTGTATGCGTCGCTCATCCTGCTGGGACTCATGATACCGGCGGAAAAATTCCGCTCTAAGCGGGAAATGTACCTGATGAAGGGTGGATTTGTCGTGATCTGCGGTCTGATGATGCTTTCGTTCATCCTGCCGGTTCTGATCGCACCGCGCGATATCGGAGATACGAGGGGCGACAGCACCAGCGAGAAAGGGCAGATGGCGTACATTCTGGGACAGCCGCTTGCCTATGCATGGGTGCTTGTCTGTAACCTGTTTCGGACACTTCCATCTTATGTGATGGGCGAAAATTCACTGGGACTTTTGGGACATACGGGAACGATGTCATTTCCGTGGGCGCTTTATGCTGGTTCGGCGGCGGTTATCCTCACAGCCGGGCAGTCATCCTGTGGAAAACGTCTGTCAAAAAAACAAAAGCTGTGGATATTCATTCTCTGCGCGGGCACGGCAGTGCTGGTGTGGACTTCGATGTACATCGCATTTACCAAACCGGGCAATACCTATATCGATGGCGTGCAGGGGCGTTATTATTTGCCATTTCTGCCGCTTGTCTGGCTGGTTTTAAACCCGGAGCGGGTAATGGTGCGGATGGAGAATAAAAACTATCACGCGCTGGTGCTGGGAGCGGCGGCGCTGATTTTGGCGGCGGCGATTTATCTGGACATCTGGACGAAGTTTTGTCAGTAAGGGCATAGGGCATTTATAAGCTGGAAAAGTGCTTGGAACGTTAAGTCTGATAATAAATCCAGTAGAAATAAATTTCAGGTGGAGCCGTTCTTTGGAAACGAAGAGACGGAACCGAGACATGAAAGAAGTAGAGAGAAGGGAAAACGAGATGCAGCAGGAAATCATTCATACATTTGCGGTCTGTGCGTACAAGGATTCGCCGTATCTGGAAGAATGTCTGCGTTCGGTAACGAGCCAGACGGTCAAATCGGAGGTAATCTGCTGTACCTCGACGCCGAGCGACTACATCCGGGAGCTCACGGCGCGGTTTCAGGTGCCGCTCTATGTGCGGGACGGGGCGAGCAATATCCGCGAGGACTGGATGTTTGCCTATGGAAAGGCGCGGGGACGCTTCGTCACGATCGCGCATCAGGACGACCGCTACCGCAGCGATTACGCCGAGCAGCTCTTAAAGGCATGGAAGAAATATCCCGATCTGCTCCTGTTTGCGAGCGATTACCTCACGATCCGTATGACGGAGAAAGAGGGGAAGATGAAAGCCATTCCAGAGCCATTTAACATGGTCTGGCTGGTGAAAAAGATACTGCGTCTGCCGCTGCGGCTTCATGTTCTGGCGGATCGTACCTGGATCAAGCGGAGCAGCGTCTGGTTTGGCAATTCGATCTGCTGTCCGTCCTGCACGTACAATAAAGAGCAGATCGGGGACGATATGTTCCATTCGGAGTATGATTTTGCGCTGGACTGGGACAACCTCTATGAACTGGCAGGCAAAAAGGGACGTTTTATCTGCTCGGAAAAACCGCTGATTGCCTACCGCGTCCATGCGGCGGCGACGACGAAAGCCTGTATCGAGGACAACCGGCGTCCGGCGGACGAGATGGCGATGTTTCGGAAGATGTGGCCGGACTGGATGGTAAAGATTCTGATGCATTTTTACAGAAAAGCCTATAAGGAGTACGAAAAATGAGAAAAGCCGATGTGATTATACCCACCTTTCGGCCGGGGGATAAGCTGGAAAAGCTTCTGCGGCGGCTGCTGGAACAGAGTGTGCCGGTGAGCCGTGTGATCATCATGAATACGGAAGAAAAGTACTGGGACGCGGCGCGGTTTGAATCCTTATTTGAGGGGGAAGATACGAAGCTGACCGTGTGCCATATCAGCCAGTCGGAATTTGACCATGGAAGAACGCGCCATGAGGGGATTTTAAAGTCGGATGCGGACGTCTGCATCTGTATGACACATGACTGCGTTCCTTACGACCGGGATCTGGTGAAAAAGCTTCTGGAGGCGCTGGATGCTTCGGACCGCGTGGCAGCGGCGTATGCGAGACAGCTTCCGGCGGCGGACTGCGGCGTGATTGAACGATATACGAGGGACTTCAATTATCCGGCTGTGAGCCGTCTGAAAGGGAAAGAGGATGAGGACGAGCTGGGAATCAAGACGTATTTCTGCTCGAATGTCTGCGCGGCCTATCGGCGGGATATTTACCTGAAACTCGGCGGATTTACGAAGAAAACCATATTCAATGAGGATATGATTTTTGCCGGACACGCGGTGGAAGCCGGGTATCAGATCGCCTATGTGGCAGACGCACAGGTCATCCATTCCCACAATTATACGGCCATGCAGCAGCTGCACCGGAATTTCGACCTCGGCGTATCCCAGGCGGATCACCCGGAGGTCTTTGGAAGATTCCATTCAGAGGGCGAGGGAGTCCGGCTGGTGAAGAAGACGGCAAAATGGCTGCTTGAAAATGGCCATGCGCTTCTTCTGCCGCAGCTTGTGATAGCGAGCGGGAGCAAGTATGCCGGGTACTGGCTGGGAAAACACTATAAGAAACTGCCGGGCGGGCTGATTCGGAGTCTGACGATGAATCCGGCATACTGGGAAGGAGAAGCGGGCGATGGAAGATAAGGCGTTATTGTCCACAGAAGGTGCTTCTGGGACGGAAAAGGCCGAGCTTTTGATAGTCATACCGGCGTACAACGAGGCCGAAAATATAGAGCGGGTTGTGAACCATCTGACTGCCAATTTTCCACAGTATGATTACGTCGTGGTCAATGACGGATCGCGTGATGAGACGGCGGCAATCTGCCAGAGAAATGGTTACAATCTTCTGAATCTCCCGGTCAATCTGGGACTGGCGGGGGCATTTCAGGCAGGCCTTAAATATGCCGATCGGTATGGATATTCGTATGCGGTCCAGCTCGACGGCGACGGACAGCACCGCCCGGAGTATCTGGAGTCGATGCTCCAAAAAATGAAAGAGGGCTACGATATCGTCATCGGCTCCCGGTTTGTCGGGGAGAAAAAGCCATTTACGATGCGGATGCTTGGAAGCAATCTGATCGAGATGGCGATCCGCCTCACCACCGGCGTCAACATCAAGGATCCGACGTCGGGAATGCGGATGTTCAGCAAGCGCATGATCCGGGAATTTGCATCGGGGCTTAACTATGGACCGGAGCCGGACACCGTTTCCTATCTGATCCGGCAGGGCGCGCGGGTGGCGGAAGTCCCGGTCATCATGGATGAGCGGATTCTGGGCGTCAGCTACCTGACGCCGGTCAATGCGATGCGGTATATGCTTAAAATGCTGATTTCGATTCTGCTGATTCAGAATTTCAGAAAGAGGGGGTAGCGCCATGACGCCAACACTCAGAGTTGTCCTGATCGTCGTGTCGATCCTGACAACCTTTATGATTATGCGTAAAATTCGCCAGTCGAAGCTTCAGATTGAGGATTCGATTTTCTGGCTGGGATTCTCGTCCATTCTCATTGTATTTAGTATCTTTCCGGGGCTGCCGGATCTGCTGGCCGAACTGGCGGGAACTTACACGACGGCCAATTTCATTTATCTGGCGGTCATTTTCCTTCTGATTGTGAAAATGTTCCATATGTCGATCAAACAGTCGCAGCTGGAGACGAAGATCAAGGATCTGACGCAGAAGATTGCGATTGATGAGAATGAGCGGGGGAAGAAAAACGGATTTGCGGCGCTGAATGGCAAAGACGCGAATAATGTGGCAGATGATACGGTACAGGAACGATGTGATTAAGGTGCCAGTGCATCTATGAAAAAAGCTTGCCAGCTGGAATGCCAGATGATATAGTTAAGGGTGGCACAGAGAAAGAATGAAATTTTTTGTTTGTGTCTGTGATTAGACAAAATCGCGGTAATTTAGAAGATTAATAGAAATATCTGCATAAAAAAGGAGATAGAAAAATGGGAAAAATTAAAGTGACACCATGTGACATCAAGGGACTTTATGTAATTGAACCGACCGTTTTCAAGGATGAGCGCGGTTATTTTATGGAGACATACAACCAGAACGATTTCCATGAGGCGGGACTCGACATGGTATTTGTACAGGACAACCAGTCCATGTCTGTCAAGGGCGTTCTGCGTGGACTTCATTACCAGAAGCAGTATCCGCAGGGCAAGCTGGTTCGTGCAGTGCGCGGTACGGTATTTGATGTGGCAGTAGACCTTCGTACCGGTTCTGAGACCTACGGCAAGTGGTTCGGCGTGGTTCTTTCCGCAGAGAACAAGAAACAGTTCTACATTCCGGAAGGATTTGCACACGGTTTCCTGGTACTGTCCGATGAGGCAGAATTTGCTTACAAATGTACCGATTTCTATCATCCGGGCGATGAGGGCGGTATGGCATGGAACGATCCGGAGATCGGTGTTGAGTGGCCGATCGAGGAAGGCATGGAGCTGATTATTTCGGAGAAAGACCAGAAATGGGGCGGCTTCCGGGATGCATTCAAATTTTAAGAATGGAGTTAGGATAGAATGCGGGAACTGATCTCCCTGTTTCGGGAACTGATAGAAAAAAGAAAGCTGGTCATCGAGCTTGCCAAGGCGGATTTCCGCAAACGCTTCGTCGGATCGTACTTTGGAATTGTCTGGATGTTTATCCAGCCGATGGTTACGATTGCGATCTATGCGTTCATCTTCGGTGAACACGGCATGAAAAATGCGCCGCCGGTTCCGGGGGCGACCTATGTCATCTGGCTGACACCGGGTATCATCCCGTGGTTTTATTTCAGCGAGATTTTAAACACAGGCACGAACTGTCTGCAGGAATACCATTATCTGGTTAAAAAAGTAGTTTTCCAGGTTGAGATGCTGCCGGTGATCAAACTGATTTCCTGTTTCCTGGTTCACGCCTGCTTCTTGGTTATCATGGCCGGGCTGTACCTGATTGACGGACGTATGCCGTCCGCAACCTGGATTCAGGTCTTATATTATTCGTTTGCGGCGTCGATGTTTGGACTGGCGCTTACCTACTTTACCAGTGCGGTGCAGGTATTCTTCAAGGATATGGCGCAGATCGTCGGCATCTGTCTCCAGTTTGGTATGTGGCTGACGCCGATCATGTACGATGAGGCGATCTTCACCAGTCGTGCATCCTGGCTGGAATGGGTATTTAAACTGAATCCATTCTACTACATTGCAGCCGGCTACCGCGACAGTATGCTTACGGGAAGCTGGTTCTTTGAACGCCCGACGATGACGATTTATTTCTGGGTGGTAACATTGATTCTGATGGTGATAGGACTGAAGGTGTTCAAAAAACTCAGACCTCATTTTTCAGACGTACTGTAGCAGGAAAAGAGGCTGCCGCGAAGTGGAGGCGTGGCAGTCTCTTTTCCTGCGTGGCTATATGGATAGGAGTTTACATAAAATGGTTTTCAGCTCGATCATCTTCCTATGGGTCCTTCTCCCCTGCATCCTGCTTCTCTACTACGTGAGCCCCAAACTGCTCAAAAACGGCATCCTGACCGTGTTCAGCCTCTTCTTCTATGCGTGGGGCGAACCACGGTATGTGGTAATCATGATTTTTTCGGTTCTGCTCAACTATTGTTTTGGGCGTATGGTGGAGAAATTTGGGAAAAAGAGATGGCTTTTGGTGCTCTGTGTGGCGCTCAATCTTCTGATTCTCGGCTATTTTAAATATTACAATTTCCTCGCCGAGGTACTGAATCCGCTGCTTCGCGGGTTTGATGTGGCGCTTCCGGCGATTCAGGTGACGCTGCCGATCGGAATTTCCTTCTATACCTTCCAGGCGCTTTCCTACGTGGTGGATGTGTACCGGGGCGAAAATCGGGCGCAGAAAAATCCGCTCAACATGATGCTCTATATTTCCTTCTTTCCGCAGCTCATCGCGGGACCGATCGTGAAATACCACGACATCGAGGAGCAGATCGAAAACCGGACGGTCACGCTGGAAGGCTTTTCTTACGGCGTGAAACGCTTTATTTTTGGTCTGGGAAAGAAAGTTATTCTGGCAAATACCTTTGCCGAGGTGGTGGATGCGGTCTACGCGTACCAGGCGGCGGATGTGAGCCAGGCGATGCTCTGGCTGACGGCGCTTCTCTATATGCTGCAGATTTATTTCGATTTTTCCGGCTATTCGGACATGGCGATTGGGCTTGGAAAAATGTTTGGATTTACATTCATCGAGAACTTCAGGCTGCCGTACACGGCGACTTCGATTCAGGATTTCTGGCGGAAATGGCATATTTCCCTTTCCAGCTGGTTTAAAGAGTATGTGTATATTCCGCTTGGCGGAAACCGGAGAGGCATGGTGCGGACGTATATCAACCTCTGGACGGTCTTTCTGCTGACTGGCATCTGGCACGGTGCGGGCTGGACGTTTATTTTCTGGGGCATTTACCATGGCTTTTTCAACGTGCTGGAGCGGTGCTTCCTGGGAAAATGGCTGAAACAGGAGAAGTTCCTGCCATTGGCCCATATCTATGCGGTGTTTGTCGTGCTGATCGGCTGGATTTTCTTCCGTGCGGACACGATTGGACAGGCATTTTCCTTTATCCGGTATATGTTTGTGCCGCATAATGCGGTCGTGCTGATGGAACGGTACATGAACCGGAAACTCTGGATGTTTCTGGCGGCAGCGCTGCTGGCGTGCGGTCCGGTGCAGTGGTTCTGGATGAAATGGAAGGGGCGCGTGCTGGCGCAGGATGGAGCGGTGTCGCTTATAAGCTGGATTGGCTACATGGCGATCCTGTGGTTTTCCATTTTGCTGCTGGTCAATAATACATACAATCCATTTATCTATTTCCGTTTCTAAGAGTGGGAGAGGAAAACATTTTTGTCTGTGCGGTGTGAACATGAAAATGAAAGCATGGGCGGTAGGGCGTGAAAGTACAGAAAGATGGATTCATGCAGGGAGAAGAGAACGAGAAATATGAATCGAGAGACAGGGACAAAAATACTTTTGATTGGTTCTTTTGTGGCGAGTCTGGCGCTGCCGACGCTTGTCTATCCGGCGGTCAGGAGCTATCTGGACCAGCAGAATTATGAAAACAGGGAATTGGCGTCCTTTCCGGAGCTGTCGATTGCCAATCTTGACAACATTCCGACGGAATTTGAAGCGTATTATAACGATCACGTTCCGTTTAAAAATCTGTTTGTCAAGGCAAAGACGAAGCTGGATCTGGAACTTTTAAATGAGAGTTCGATCTCGGATGTGACGGTCGGAAAGGAAAACTGGCTGTTTTATACGGTTTCGGAGGACGGCGAGGATGCGCTGGCAGATTATCAGCGGACGAATCTCTATACGGCGGATGAGAAAACGGCGCTGGCGGACGCGATCGCCTCAGTCAACGAAAAAATGAAGGAGCGCGGCATCCGGTTTGTGATGTTTGAGGCGCCAAACAAGGAAAGTGTTTACGCGCAATATATGCCGGATTCGGTCAGAGTATACGGAAGTGAGTCGCGTCTGGATGCGGCGATCCCGGAACTTGCGGCGCAGGGGCTTCCAGTGTACGACCTGAAGCCGGAGCTTCTGAAAGAGGCGGGGGCGTACCAGCTTTATTACAAATATGATACGCACTGGAACCAGATCGGCTCCTTTATCGGAAGCCAGCAGATCGCACAGACTCTGCTTGGAACCTCAACGCCGCTTAGTGCGGTTTCGGTCGAGGCGGCAGGACCGGCGTCCGGCGATCTGGCGCGGATGCTTAACATGGCAGCCGAATACAGCGATGACACTGAATATGTGATTCAGGACTACCTGCCGGAGGTGACGGTCACGACGGTGGATATGAACGAGGACAACAGTTTTGCAGTGTTTGAGTCCGATTCGTCGAATGATAAAACACTTCTGGTGGTAGGCGATTCCTTCAGCCAGAACCTCAAATATTTTATGCCAAAGCTGTATCAGAAAACAGTGTTTGCGACGTTTGACATATACACGGAAGCGCTTTTGGATGAATATCAGCCGGATGATTTTGTCTATCTGACGGTCGAGCGGAACCAGGAGCTGTTTGAGGATGTGGAGACGGTTGTCTGGCGGGATGAGGTGCCGGAGAAGGAGGAGTAATAGAGAACATCTCGCTTGCTTGTGTGTACAGCGTGTTTGTATGCAGGGAGACGGCAGGAAAAATAGGAGGTATTGGAGATGAAGGTGGAGCAGTTCGTCATGGCATATGGAATTGAACAGGATCGAATCCGCGCGTTGTTGCCGGAGGGCGCACACGGCGTCAGCATCGGAAAGACACTTCCGGCGATCCCGACCGAGAAGGCGCACACATACCCGAGACAGGCGTTTACCGTCGAGAAAGCGGCGACTGTGCCATGCGCACAGGTGCTGGGAACGTATGTGGTGGCGTTTGAGCGCGTGGAATAATTAGATAGAAAAATAGCATAAGAGTAAAAAAAGCGATTCCCTGGGTGGCTCAGGAGAATCGCTTTTTTCATTCATATATAGATAGCAGGCGCCTATGCTCGGCGGAATAGACTTCGGAAAATCAGACGCACGAGTGATCCGACAAAGAACACCATGATCAGTGTAAATACAACGGATTCTAATTTTGTTTTTGGCATGATAAAGCTCTCCTTGTGAAAAATGAACGCAAAAAAAGACACCAAATACAGTTTCAGCCATCAGACATAAGCCGAAATGATATTTAGTGTCGAAATATTCCATATTTTGTTGCGCGAAGGTTATTATAGCAAAAAGTGGGGGAGGATGTAAAGGGGACCAAGTGAAAAAAAGAAAATAAATTGGACTTTTTTCATGCCTCATCTTGTGCGGACAGAGCTCACTCCGCGTAATTCTGGCAGCGCCTGTCCGCTCCGCAGACAGGCGTATTTTTATGCGGGATGCACAAACCCGCAAACCGCCGCCAAATGTTTTTGTTTATATTTCAAATATTGATATTTTTGTAACTTTTGTACATAGTCAGGACGTCAAAATTGGTACTTATTACACATATTAACTTGCGTTTATATAATAGCAGATCACTTATAAATTTATACCACTTCCGGGGATGGTACTTTTAACTTGACCGTGTTATATTATTGCCATCGACAGAAACAAGAGATTTTCACAGACGGATATCGTAATAGAATCATAAGAATATTGCAATGGATTTCCGCCTATCATATGAAAAATATAATTTTATTTGATGGAGGTAATTATCATGATGAAGACAACAAGAACATCCAATAACGGTTTATTCCAGGAGAATTTATATCAGGCATATTACAACACACCAGCAGAAAAGCATGCAGCTTCTGAGTCCTTAGAGCAGGAAGCAATGCCGGTACTGGTACATCGTTTAGCTGCCCAGTTAGGTTACACCGAGTCTGAGGCAGAAGTAGAAAAAGAGTTTCTGTGCGAAATGTAATTGGTAATCTGCTCGCAAGCTTATCACTACCAACCTGAATCCATTTACAACAGGAAACGAAATAGCGTTTGAAGCTTAAAAAGAAAACGGTCTGAGAAAGAACAAAAGGTTCTTTTACGGACCGTTTTCTTTTTGTGGCTTTATTATTTAACAGGAAATTCCGATGGAACTTCCTGTTAAATAAAAAGGCACTAACGTGCCTAAGATGCGCACTCGCGCGAAGATGTAGATTGTCGCAAGCGACCGCGCTCGGCGCGAGAATGCGCCAAGGCACATTCTTTTTTATGCCGTAAACATATATATCCTGCGGAGAAAAGGCCTGCAGTGTGTCTCTTTTGTGTACAATGTCCGGTTAAAATTGTTTTGTAATAGATAGAACAGCTGATATGGCAGAATAAGGGGAGATGAAATGAGACATAAAGGAGGAGGCATAAGAAAGGTGCTGGCATTTCTGGCAGCGGCATCCCTGCTGGCAGGGTGTTCTGCGTTTGAACAGAATACGCCGGTCACGGCGGGAGAAACGATTTCTTCCGATTCAAAATGGATCAACTCAGACATTGAGGGGGCGCTTCTGGAAGATACGCCGGTGCGCCTGCAGGATGATTTTTACAGTACGGTAAACCGGGAATGGCTGCTGGAACACCACGCCGGGGACGAGAATCCGACGTTAGGGATGTTTACAGAAAATGAAGAGCTGGTAAAGGAGCGGAAGCTGGCCCTGATCCGCGGGAAGGAAGAAACGCTGGATTCGTCCGTCGGGCTTTCGGCGCAGATGGCGGCTCATGACAGGGAGCTGATAAAGCGGTTTTCGAATCTGGCAGGAAACTGGGAAAAAAGAAATGAATTGGGAGTGGAACCGCTGCGTCCATACATCGAAGCGGTCGAATCCATTCAGAATCTGGATGATATGACACGTTATCTGGAAAATGCAGATGGGAAAAATCTGGCCGGGCTTACCTTTCTGGGACTTTCTGTGGAAGTGCCGTACAAGGGCTCGGATGCCTATGAGGTAGTTCTTTCGCCAAACCAGAATTTTACACTGGACAGTCAGGACGAGTATGCTTCGCTCAGCGATAACGGGGAGCTTAAGAAAAAAGTGGTAGATGAAACAGCGGAGTATCTTCTGGGACGGCTGGGATATGAGAAGGGCGAGATAGAGAAGATTCTGACCAGATGCTATCGCTTTGAGATGCGCATGGCGGACCGGATGAAGAGCATGCAGGAACAGGGAAGTCTTCAGTACCTGGAAAGAGAGAAGCTTTGTACAAAGGAGGATGTACAGGCATTTTGCCATGTATATCCGCTGGAGAAGATACTGGACGCTTATCAGGCGGCGGACCGGGAGACTTATCTGGTGAGAGAGCCGGAGTATGTGAAATCACTGGACGGTCTGTACCGGGAGGCGTATCTGGAAGAGATGAAGTCCTACTGCCTGGTGGAGACGCTGCGCTGTGCCCTGCCGCTTTTGGATCGTGAATGCTTTGACAAATCAGAAGAGTTTCAGACATTTATAGAGCAGGAGACGGAGGAGGATAGCGATACGCAGGAGAATCCGGAGCCGATCCCGGAGGAAGAGACGGAAAAGACGGAGGATGAAGCGGAGATTCTGCTGAATCATTTTGTGGAACCGTATCTGACTGGTCCACTGGAGGAGCTCTATGCGGCGTCTTATACATCGAAGGCGATGCGGGATGAGGTGCTGGGATTTGTGAATCAGGAGATTGCGTATTACCAGAAGCTGCTAAAGAAAACGGAATGGCTCTCGGAAGAGACGAGAGAAAAAGCCGTCGAAAAGCTTGCGAAAATGAAGGTGCGGGCGGTCTATCCGGAAGAATTTACAGATTACGGGACACTCCAGATGGAGGACTATTCGGACGGAGGCAACCTGATACAGGCTGTCCTGGCGGCGGAAAACTTCCACACCGGACAGGTGTTTCAGAAAGCCGGGCAGAGCCGCAAAACAGAGGGATGGGATTTAGAGACGGAGCGGACAACGACGGTAAATGCATATTATCAGCCGCTCGATAATTCGATCACGATTCTGGCAGGCATCCTGTGCGGGGATATGTATCATCCGGATGGATCCTATGAAGAAAAAATGGCGGGCATTGGCATGATCATCGGCCATGAGATTACGCACGCCTTTGACAGCAATGGTTTTCAGTTTGATGCGGATGGAACGAAGACAACCTGGTGCACGGAAGAGGATATGTCAAATTTCATGTCCCGTGCTAAACGCGTGGCAGATTATTTCGGAACGTTTGCGCCTTATCCGGGGGCGGCTCTCTACGCTGGAAGTACCGTGCAGGGGGAGGCGATCGCAGATATGGGAGGCGTTCAGTGCGCCCTGGCACTGGGGGAGGAAAAGCCGGATTTTGATCAGGAGGCCTTTTTCCGTGCATATGCGAAGTTCTGGCGGACGAAGCAGACATACCAGTATGAAAAAAATGCGGCCGCAGGGGATGAGCATCCGCTGGCATTTTTCAGGGTCAATGTGACGCTTCAGCAGTTCGAGGAATTCTACGATACATTTGGGATCCAGCCGGGGGATGGCATGTACATAAAGCCGGAGAAGAGGATCCGTGTCTGGTGATCCAGATGTGTAAAAAATCAAGTTAAATAAAAAAATATGTACATTTAGGAAAATAATAAACCGTCGAAAAAGGAAGGATGAGGGAATGAAGGAGGCAGTGATTGCCCTGAAGGGGATAAAAAAGAATTATGGGAAGCACGAGGTGCTTAAAGACGTAAACCTTCAAGTAAACCGGGGCGATATATACGGACTGGTGGGAAAAAACGGAGCAGGTAAATCGACGATTTTTAAGGTAATTCTGGGACTGTCGGATTATCAGGACGGAGAGCTCCGGATCGAGGGAGAAAATTCACAGAAGGGAATTGAAAAGGGTAGGAAAAAGATAGGCTTCTTGGTAGAAACGAATTTCTTTTCCTATATGAACGCCCGCCAGAATCTGGAGTATTACCGGAAATTAAAGGGGATTTCAGACCGGAAGGAAGTAGAGCGCGTTCTGAAGCTGGTGGAGCTGGATCAGGCAAAGGGGCCATTCAAGAACTATTCGCTGGGAATGCGCCAGCGCCTTGGAATTGCCAATGCCATCCTGGGAAATCCGGAGATACTGATCCTCGATGAGCCGACAAATGGACTGGATCCAAAGGGAATTGCAGATGTGAGAAACCTGGTAAAGCGGCTGAATGAAGAGTGCGGCATGACGGTGGTGATCTCATCCCACATCCTGGGCGAACTGCAGAATACGGCGCATCGCTTTGGGATTGTCAATGAGGGGAGAATCGTGCAGGAAATTTCCACAGAAGATCTGAGAAAAGAGACAAAGACGGTGAAAATAGCGGTGGACGATCTGGAAAAAGCGGAGGCAGTGCTGAAAGAAAACGGGATTGCCGTTCTGGATGTGGCGCAAGAGAGCTATTCACTGGAAGATTATTACTTTCATCTGGTAGGGGGAAAAGAGGATGTATAATTATATTTGGGCAGATTTACTGCGGAGTTTAAAACGGGTTCCTCATATCGTGGTTGTGCTGCTTCTGGATCTGGCGGCAGTCGGAACCGCTGTGTATATCCGCACAACCAACTGGAATTCAATTTTTCTGATGATGGCAGGTGAATTTTTCCTGAAATTTATCCCGATCATTATGGGAATCATCAATATCAGCATTATTTACGGGGATGATTTTAAGGCAAAAATCATGCAGACGACGATTGGAAACGGGCTGTCGCGGGAGAAAGTGATCGGTTCGAAGCTGATTGAGACAGCGCTTTTGTCCGTCCTGGATCTGCTGGAGATGACGCTCTTTTTCCTGCTGATTGCGTGCGTGATGGGAGCCGGCTTTAATGGGAAAAATGTGGCGGAGCTTTTTAAGGTTATGCTGGTGTGCGTGCTGCAGTGTGTGGCATACACAAGCTTGGTGCAGTGGGTAATTTTCTTTCGGCAGGGAGTGGGAATTGCCAATATGGTATATCTGGCGGCGAGCGTTGGATTATTTGATGCGATCATTGAAGCAGTCTTAAGCATCGAAGCGGTGGAAGCTGTGGTCGGGCGTTTCCATTTGGCTAATTTCCTTCTGGGCCGGATGGTGGAGGCGGCGTCCTCCAAGCTGATCCTGGGAACGGTGGATCTCCGGGCATTTGTCGGAATCGCAGTCTACACGGCGATCGGAATCCTGATAGCTTTTCAGGCTTTTAAAAAGAGGGAATTAGAATTTTAATAGAAAAATTGTAACCAAAGATGAATGTGGGCTGGACGGAAAATGCCGGAAAGAAGTTTCATGGGGAAATGAAATGTCTTTCCGGCATTCTTTATTTCATAGGAAAGAGCGTCCTATGAAATAAAAACGCTCCGCGTGGATGCGCACTCGCGCGAAGAGGAATCATGTCGCAAGCGACCGCGCTCGGCGCGAGAATGTGCCAAGGCACATTCTTTGTTTTGGAATTATAGAGCCCGGATGGCGTCTTTCATGGATTTCACATATTCCGCCACATACTGCCCGCAGTCTTTTCCATACTGCCCGCAGAGTTTCACAATCGCGCTTCCGACGATGACGCCGTCGCATTTTTCCGCCATGCTGGCTGCCTGCTCGGGGGTGGAGATGCCGAAGCCGACGGCGCACGGGATATCGCGTTCTTCTTTTACCAGATTTACCATCGCGCCGATATCGGTCGTGATTTCACTCCGGACGCCGGTCACGCCGAGGGAGGAGACGCAGTAGACGAAGCCGTTCGCCTCCTTCGCAATCATGCGGATGCGGTCGTGGGAGGTCGGGGCGATGAGGGAGACGAGATCCAGCCCGTATTTCCGGCAGACGGCGTCAAATTCCTCTTTTTCCTCAAATGGAACATCCGGGAGGATGAGTCCGTCCATGCCAAGATCGGCGGCGCGTTTGACGAAGCGCTCGGTGCCGTAGGAGAACACGACGTTGGCATAGGTCATGAACACCATCGGAATCTGTGTTTTCTGGCGCAGTCTGGCCACCATGTCGAAAATTTTGTCGATGGTCACGCCGCCGGAGAGGGCGCGCAGGTTTGCACCCTGGATGACCGGGCCTTCGGCGGTCGGGTCAGAAAATGGGATTCCCAGTTCAATCAGATCGGCGCCGGCCTGCTCCATGGCAAGAACCAGTTCCTCGGTCGTATCAAGCGACGGATCGCCGCAGGTTACAAAGGCGATAAATGCCTTTCCGTGTTCAAATGCTTTCTTTATATTACTCATGAAGATCCTCCCCTCTGTAGCGCGCGATGGCAGCGCAGTCCTTGTCGCCCCGTCCTGACAGGGTGATCACGATAATCTGGTCTTTTCGCATGGTCGGCGCCAGCTTTCTTGCGTAAGCAACTGCATGGGCGCTCTCGATCGCCGGAATAATCCCTTCTGCGCGGGACAGATATTCGAACGCATCGACCGCCTCCTCGTCGGTGATGGCAACGTACTGGGCGCGTCCGACGTCGTAGAGATGGGCGTGCTCCGGTCCGACGCCCGGATAATCCAGACCGGCGGAAATGGAGTAAACCGGGGCAATCTGTCCATATTTATCCTGGCAGAAATACGATTTCATGCCGTGGAAGATGCCGAGGCGTCCGGTGGCGATGGTCGCGGCCGTTTCGGCGGTATCAATGCCGCGTCCGGCCGCCTCACAGCCAATCAGTTTGACATCCGGATCATTGATAAAATTGTAAAAGGTGCCGATGGCGTTGGAACCGCCGCCGACGCAGGCGAGAACGGCATCCGGGAGCCGTCCTTCTTTTTCCAGCATCTGTTCCTTGATTTCTTTGGAAATGACGGCCTGGAAATCGCGGACGATCGTCGGGAACGGGTGCGGTCCCATGCAGGAACCGAGCACATAGTGTGTGTCATCGATACGGTTCGTCCACTCGCGCATCGTCTCGGAAACGGCGTCCTTTAAGGTGGCGGTTCCGGAAGTAACGGCGTGGACTTTTGCGCCCAGAAGCCGCATCCGGTATACATTGAGCGCCTGGCGCTCTGTATCTTCCTTTCCCATGAAAATCTCGCATTCCATCCCCATCAGGGCGGCAGCGGTTGCGGTGGCGACGCCGTGCTGACCGGCACCGGTCTCAGCGATGACGCGTGTTTTTCCCATTCGTTTGGCGAGAAGCACCTGTCCGAGCACGTTGTTGATCTTGTGCGCGCCGGTGTGGTTCAAATCTTCCCGTTTCAGATAAATCTTGGCGCCGCCCAAGTCTTCGGTCATGCGCTTGGCAAAATAGAGACGGGACGGGCGTCCGGCGTATTCGTTTAAAAGTTCATTCAGTTCCCGGTTAAAATCCGGGTCATTCTTATAGTGGTTGTAAGCTTCTTCCAATTCAATGACTGCGTTCATCAGGGTTTCCGGTATATACTGACCGCCGTGAACGCCAAATCTTCCGTTTGACATAAATTTTCTCCTTATTTATAAAGTGTGGGTGCCTGTCTGTATTGGTTACTGATAATGGGGCGGCAGGCACACAAATATGATTCTGCTTGATACGATTTTAGGTTGCAAATCGGTTCAGGTGTATGTACTGTTTGTGATTGGCAACATATTTATGTGCAATCTGAACGGCTTTAAAAATTTTTTCCCGATCTTTTATCCCGTCCGTCTCGACTCCGCTGCTCATATCGACACCCCATGGATGCAGCGTGGAGATAGCGGATTCCAGATTGTCCGGTCCCAGTCCTCCGGCGAGGATGTAGGGGCGGGTGACACCATCTAAGACGGACCAGTCAAAGGTTTCTCCCGTTCCGCCAGCCCCGTGATCGAGTAAAATGAGATCGGCAGGACTTTGAAGGGCTGGAATCAGGCTTTCACGGTCTGTCACACGGAAGGCGCGGAAGATGGGGACGGAGGTTTGCTCTTTTAACTGCCGGATGTATTCCTCCGATTCATGCCCGTGAAGCTGGATGGCTGCCAGTGTCCCGTCCGCCGCGAGTGGGAGAATTAGTTCCATCGGAGCGTCGACGAAGACGCCGACGGGTTTTACCGATGCGTCCAGCCGTTCCCGAAGGGCATATAGCGCGGAAATGGAGAGATTGCGGCGGCTTTTTGGAACTCCGAGGATGAAACCGCAGAAATCCGGTTTTGCCTCATTGACGAAATCAATGTCGCAGAGGCGCGTCAGGCCGCAGATTTTAATCTTGCTCATGCTTCTTTTCCTCATGTGATTCTTTTGGCAGCAGGCGGGATAATTCCTTTAACATGGCCCGCTTATCGTCCGCCCGCATCAGGGTTTCGCCGATGAGAACAGCGTCGGTGCCATTTTCATACAGCGCCCGGATGTCCTCGGCGGTACGGATGCCGCTCTCGGAAACAAAAATCGCATCGCGCGGCGCTAAGGCGCGCAGGCGGCGGCTGTTTTCCACATCCACTACAAAGGTTTTTAAGTTTCGGTTGTTGATGCCGATGATTTGTGCCCCGGCCTTCACAGCACGCTCGATCTCCTCGGCGGAGTGCGCTTCCGTCAGCACATCCAGGTGCAGTTCGTTCGCGAGCTGTAGATAGTCGTGAAGCTCGGCATCGTCCAGAATGGAGCAGATCAGCAGAATGGCTGATGCGCCATACGCCTTTGCCTGATATATCATATATGGACTAATGGTAAAGTCTTTCCGCAGAACCGGAATGGATACCTGTGAGGCAATTTCCCTCAGATATTGATCCGAACCCAGGAACCAGTGCGGTTCCGTCAGGCAGGAGATGGCCGCGGCCCCTGCCGCCTCGTATTCCCGGGCGATGTCCAGATAGGGGAAATGTTCGGCGATCACGCCCTTGGACGGCGAGGCTTTCTTGACTTCACAGATGAAGGAAATCCCCGGTCTGGCGAGGGCGCGGCGGAAGAAACCGCCGCGGGGGCTGAAATCGCGGAAATCCAGCGGTTCGGAGGCAGCAGCGCCATTTGCGCCAGATGAAAATGGGGCGGAATGAGCTTTCTGAGAATCCTGTAAGACCTGCTCTGCCTGTCCGCGGATTTCACTAAGCGGAACCTGCCGCATTTCCTCGGAAATCCGTTCCCGCGTTTTGGCGGCGATGCGATCCAGAATGTTGTTCGTTGTGTTCATGTGTAAAACTCCTATTTCATCGTAATTGTTCCTTCTTTTAGCAGTTACATTTAACTTAAAAAACAATTTCAATGGTTTTTCAATTCTGCCAGTTTACGCTGAATACGGCATGAAAGACAGCTCTTTTATCGTGTGCTCTCTGCGATAAATTCCCGCAGCTTCTTCGCCGCCTCCCCGCTGTCGATCAGCTTCTCTGCCATCCGCACGCCATCCTCGATTGTTTCGGCTTTTCCGACGATGTACAGCGCCGCGCCAGCATTCAGGCATACCGCCTGGCGTTTGGCACCGCGTTCGCGGCCTTCCACGATGGCGCGGGTGATTTCGGCATTTTCCTCCGGAGTGCCGCCGACGAGTTCTTCCTTGCTGCATCTCTCATAGCCGAACTGCTCCGGCGTCAGCGTGTAGGACTGGAACCAGCCGTCGCGGATTTCGCAGACGGAGGTCGGGGCGCTCATGGAAATCTCGTCGAGTTTGTCCTGTCCGTAGACAACCATGCCGCGCTTGACGCCTAAGTTTGCCATGACCTGTGCGAGCGGTTCGACGAGGGAACCGTCAAAGACGCCCATCAGCTCCATGTTGGCGCCGGCCGGGTTGGAAAGCGGGCCTAAGATGTTGAATACGGTGCGGATACCGAGCTCTTTTCGGATCGGTGCGACGTATTTCATGGCAATGTGGTAATTCTGTGCGAACAGGAAACAGATGTTGATCGTTTTAAGCAGTTCAGCGCTTCGTTCCGGCGGCAGGTCGATTTTGACCCCGAGCGCCTCTAACACATCGGCGGCGCCGGATTTGGAGGAAGCGGCTCGGTTGCCGTGTTTGGCGACCGGGACGCCCGCTGCGGCAATCACGAGGGAGGAAGTGGTGGAGATATTAAAGGAATTTGCTCCGTCACCGCCGGTTCCGACGATCTCTAAGACATCCATATCGTGCAGCAGCTTGATGCAGTGCGCCCGCATACCGGCCGCGGAGGCGGTGATCTCGTCGATCGTCTCGCCTTTCAGGGAGAGGGCGGTTAAATAGGCGGAAATCTGAATCGGGCTTGCCTTTCCCTCCATAATTTCATTCATGACTTCCTCAGCCTCAATATAGGATAAATTCTCTTTTTTCGAGAGGCGGATAATGGCTTCTTTTATCATGGTGGAAACTCCTTTCTGGGGTATGTTATAGTGATAAAAATGCTTCGTTAGATGGAAACCAAAAAATTTTCCAAAATCTTCCGTCCATCCGGTGTCAGAATGGATTCCGGGTGAAACTGCACTCCGTAAATCGGCATTGTCCTGTGCTCCAGTGCCATGATCTCGCCGTCATCGGAGACGGCGGTCACGCGCAATTCCGGCGGCAGGTCCGGCCGGGAGGCGGACAGGGAGTGGTATCTGGCGGCCGGAAATGGATTTGGCATCCCCTGAAAAAGGACGCTGTCCGGCTCATAGGTGACCGGGGATGCTTTTCCGTGCATCAGCCGGGAGGCGTAGGTCACAACTCCGCCGAATGCGGTGCAGATGGACTGGAGTCCGATGCAGACGCCGAAAATCGGGATTTTTCCGGCAAAATGGCGGATGGCTTCCAGACAGATACCGGTGTCCTCCGGTTTGCCGGGACCCGGGGAGATGAGGATGGCCTCCGGTGCCATCTGTTCGATCTCCGCGATCGTCAGTTGGTCGTTCCGCACAACGACCGTGACCGGGCGAATCGTTCCGACGAGCTGGTAGAGGTTGTAGACGAAGCTGTCGTAATTATCAATCAATAAAATCATAAGAGACCTCCTTCTGCCGTCTGGATGGCATTTACCACGGCTTTTGCCTTATTGCAGCACTCCGTAAATTCCTTTTCCGGGACACTGTCCGCGACGATTCCGGCACCGGACTGGACACAGATGCGGCCGTGTTTTTTGTAGGCCAGCCGGATGGCGATGCAGGTGTCCATATTTCCGGTGAAATCCAGGTAGCCGATGGCACCGCCGTAGATACCGCGTTTTCGTCCTTCCAGTTCGGCGATGATCTCACACGCCCGTACTTTTGGCGCACCGGAGAGCGTTCCGGCCGGGAGAATGGAATCGATGGCGTCGACGGCGTCACGCCCAGGGGCGATCTCGCTTCGCACCGTGGAACCAATGTGCATGACGTGGGAAAATCGGACGACGGAGGCGTAGGCTTCGACTTCGACGGAACCGAGGCGGCTGACACGTCCTAAATCATTGCGGCCGAGGTCAACCAGCATGTTGTGTTCGGACAGCTCTTTTTCGTCGGCGAGCAGTTCGCGCTCCAATGCCTCATCCTCCTCTTTATCTTTGCCGCGCGGCCTGGTTCCGGCAAGCGGGAAGGTGTAGAGAGTGCTGTCGCTTAAGCGCGTCAGCGTCTCCGGCGAGGCCCCGGCGATCTCCACATCATCGCTGGTAAAATAAAACATATACGGGGACGGATTGAGTGTCCGCAGGACCCGGTAGGTATCGAAGAGACTGCCCTCCGCGGCGGCGGTCATCGGATTGGAGAGAACCACCTGGAAAATATCGCCCTCATGGATATAATGTCTGGCTTTCTCGACCATGGCCCCGTATTCCTCCTTGGAAAAGGCAGGTGCCAGCTCTTCTTTGAGCTTTAACGGGCGGAAAACGGCTTTGGCACCGCTTTGCAGCAGAGCCGCAATTTCATTTAAGCTTTCTTCCGCCTGCTGGTATGATTCTTCTAAAGAATCCGTCCGGACCCCGGCGATGAGGATCAGCTTCTGGCGGTAATGGTCAAAGACGATGACGCGGTCAAACAGCATCAGGTCAACATCGCAGAAATCATCGTTTTTAAGCCCGGAAAAGTCGAGTGTCGGCTCGGCGTAGTGGATGTAATCGTAAGAAAAATAGCCAACCAGTCCGCCGGTAAAAGGCGGCATATCCGGCAGTTTCGGGCTTTTGTAGGCGGCCAGAATCTCACGGATCGCCTCGCCCGGATGGGAGACGGCGCGGGTTTCTTCCGAGGCCAGCTCGTCCTCTTCGCCGGTGCGGATTTTTAAGATACCGTTTCTGCAGGTCAGCTCCATGGCCGGGGAATAGCCTAAAAAGGAGTAACGTCCCCATGTCTGGTTTTCCTCGGCACTTTCGAGCAGATAGCAGTGGTGACTGGCAGCGCGCAGCGTCCGCAGCACCTCCACCGGGGTGAAAGCGTCCGCGTAGAGCTCGCGGGAAACGGGGATGCGCCGGTAATCGCCGGATGCGGCGATGTTCCGGACTTCGTCAAGTGTTGGATACATAGCAAATCCTCCTGTCGTTGAAATGTGAGGGCTGTTCTTAGGTGAGAATTTTTTGAACGAGAAAATTCGTATGAGACAGCGCCTTTGTTTCTGCCCGGGCGGGAGGTGCAGGGAAATTTGTTTGAATGAAAGATGAATTTCAGAATAACAAAAAACCCGCCCATGACAGATCATTTAAGAATCTGTCAAGGACGGGTAAGTATCAAAAGAATCTGGATCTTCTCAGGATCCATCGTTTGCTTATAGAGCCCGCGGTGCCACCTTGATTCATGGAGTGATTCCATGCGCTTTGCGAGATACCTGCATATCTCCGGCAACTGACGTATGCCTCACGTCGCAGAGTACTAGGCTGAAATGAAATCGTAAAATACATCCAGCTTTTGGCTGCGCCCTCAGCGGTCCATTTGGCAACCTGCATCTCGATCCGGTTCTCAGCCTCCCGGACTCTCTGTGCGCGCATCTGTTACTTTGATCTCCGCTTCATCGGTTTCGGTGTGTTTGGTTTTTTACCAATATACTACGTATGATATAAAATGTCAAATATTTTTTTGGAAAAAGCAAGTTTTTCCAAAATTGCGTTGCGATTTATGATAGATTTCGGTCAGGAAAGTGCGCTATTCGTTGGAAGTATGTTCCAGCCTTGCCAGCAGTAAAATGGCGAAGAAGGTAATCATTTCCGACGCCAGGAAGGACAGCCAGACGCCGTTCAGTCCAAAGAGGTACGCCAGCGTGACGGCGCAGAGGACGATAGCGACGGCTCCACGCAGGAGAGAGCCCGTGATAGCAGGCTTTGGCTGCGCAACAGCGGAAAAATAGGCAACCAGCAGGATATTGATCCCGGCGAAAAGGAAGCCTAGGAAATACAGCCGGAGTCCGCCGTGGGCGTAGCGGAGAAGTTCTGCATTCTGTTCCTGATTGAAGATCTGGATCAGGGGATCGGTCAGTCCCCAGGTTAAGCCCAGAATCAGTCCTTCCACAATCAGGCAGGTGATGACGCCCCAGGCCAGGAACTGGCGGATCTGTGCGTGATCGCCCTTTCCGTAGCTTTCGCTGATGAGCGGTTGCGTACCCTGTGCAAGGCCGTTGAACAGGCACATAGCGACGACGGAGAGGTTGGCGATGACGCCGTATGCGGCGACGCCGACGTTCCCGGCGAGTCCCAGAAGCAGGAAATTAAAGAC
>JBNMLY010000026.1:0-22566 GCA_050875065.1 Otoolea sp.
GATGCTCAGGCTCTTGTCCGGAATCATCAGATCCTCGTCAAATTCCATCTTATATCCCAGACCGAAGCAGTCCGGGCACGCGCCAAACGGGTTATTGAAGGAGAAACTGCGCGGCTCGACCTCATCCACACTGATGCCGCAGTCCGGGCAGGAGAAATTCTGGCTGAACGTCAGCGTATCGTGCGTTTCTTCGCCATTTTCATCCCGCACCGCCGTATCGACCAGCATCAATCCATTGGAAAGTCCCATGACCGTCTCGATCGAATCCGAGAGACGTTTCTCAATCCCCGGCTTGACTACCAGACGATCGACCACAATCTCGATATTGTGCTTGATATTTTTATCCAGCGTGATCTCCTCGGAAAGCTCGTATAAATTGCCATCTACCCGCACGCGGACGTAACCGCTCTTCTTCGCCTGCTCCAACACCTTCTCATGACGGCCTTTCCGTCCGCGCACCACCGGGGCAAGAAGCTGAATCTTCGTGCGCTCCGGCAGCGCCATGATTTGGTCAACCATCTGATCGACCGTCTGACGGCGGATCTCGCGGCCGCACTTCGGGCAATGCGGAATACCAATCCGGGCATACAGAAGGCGCATATAATCATAGATCTCCGTCACCGTGCCGACTGTCGAACGCGGATTCCGGTTCGTCGATTTCTGGTCGATGGAGATCGCCGGAGAAAGCCCCTCAATGCTCTCGACGTCCGGCTTTTCCATCTGCCCTAAGAACTGGCGCGCATAGGATGACAGGGACTCCATATAACGCCGCTGTCCTTCCGCATAGATCGTGTCAAACGCCAGGGATGATTTACCCGAACCGGAAAGGCCGGTCAGGACGACCAGCTCATTTCTCGGAATATCAATGGAAATATTTTTCAGATTGTGCTCGTTGGCACCTCGTATCTTTATATATTGCTTTGCCATATCTGTACCTCAATTATCATTGACTCTGCTCTGTTTTATCATGTCGCTGATGACTTGCTCTATAGCCATTATAGTCACAGTCTTCCCTGTAATTATGCTTAGTATAACACATTCCAAAAGCCTTTGCAAACATTTGTTCTGTTCGATATAAGTCATCTTTGATACAAATTGCGGTATGACTCGTTATTTCATCTATCATGAGCATTTGCACGAACCTTTCCAGCGCCCCCAAGCATTGAAAATCAGTCCTTCAAAAGAAAAAAATAAATGTCTTTTGCTCTCATCTTAATAAAATCAAACAGGCTAAACATAAATATTCCTTTCGAATAGCAGTCAATTGCATTTTCTATTTTAACACCAAAAGGGCATCTCCGCCCGCCCCCAAACACAAACATAGAAGCCAGACCAAAATGCCCTTTTCATCTTATTTCATTCTTTCACGCATTCATTTTATTTCACGCTTTTTTCGTCCCCCGCAGATACACCAGCCAATACCCGCCTCCAATCACCAGCATTCCACCAATCATATTTCCAATGGTCGCCGGGATCAGGTTATTGAAAATAAAGCTTCCGATCGTCAGCCCTTCCGCCGTCAGCCCATACTCGCCCATAATCATCAGTCCCGTCGGGATATAAAACATATTGGCGATGCAGTGCTCAAAGCCGCAGAGAATGAAAATCGCGACCGGAGGATAGAGAGCCAGGATTTTGCCCGATACCTGCTCGGAACTCATCGCTGCCCAGACCGCGATGCAGACCAGCACGTTACAGAGAACCGCGCGGCACAGCACCTCCGGCAGGGTCAGGGAGACCTTGGAAACGGCCGTGTTCAAGAGAACCTGCGCCAGATCGCCGCCGTATAGGCTCGGGATGTGTCCGTAGACAAATAAAACCGCCACAAAGAGCGCACCGATCAGGTTTCCCAGATAGACAAACAGGAGATTTTTAAACAGTCCGCCCACGGAAATCCGCTTCTGCAGCGCCGAGATCATCATCAGACAATTTCCGGTAAAAAGTTCCGCCCCCGTGCAGACCACCAGCGCCAGTCCCGCCGGGAATACAAGCGCCGACGCAATCCGCGAGGCCGAAGCATTCGTCATCGCCGCCGAGGCAACCGAAGCGCCTGCACCCGCCAGAGCGATGAACATTCCGGCAAAAAATCCAAGTATCAGCATATGCGACACCGGAAGTTCTGCTTTTTTTCTGCCAGTTTCTACATAATTTTCCGCAATCTGTTTCGCTGCAATCATACATTCTCCCCCAGAATCTTCATAAACTCCTCGCCGGTGATCGTCTCTTTCTCCAGCAGATATCCCGCCAGCTCATGAAGCTTTTCTTCGTTTCCAGAGAGAATGGATTTTGCTTTCTCATACGCACTCTTTACCAGTGCAATCACTTCCTCATCGACCTTCGCCGCAGTCTCCGCCGAGCACGCCAGCGAAGTATCTCCACCTAAGTACGCATTGTTGACCGTTTCGAGGGCTACCATGCCAAAGTGATCGCTCATTCCGTAACGCGTCACCATCGCACGGGCAATCTTAGTCGCCTGCTCAATATCATTCGATGCGCCGGTCGTAATGGAATGGAAGATCAGTTCCTCTGCCGCACGGCCGCCGGTCAGTGTCACAATCTTATTAAAGGCCTCTTCCTTGCTCATCAGGAATCTCTGATCGGCCTCCACCTGCATCGTATATCCGAGCGCCCCGGAGGTTCGCGGCACAATCGTGATCTTGTGAACCGGAGCCGAATGTGTCTGCAGCGCCGCTACCAGTGCATGGCCGATCTCATGGTAGGAGACAATCTTCTTCTCATCCACGGATACACCTGCATCCTTCTTCTGGTATCCGGCAATGACCGTCTCAACACTTTCCTCCAGATCCTGCTGGGAAACCGTCTTTCGTCCCATCCGGACTGCCCGCAGAGCCGCCTCATTGATAATGTTGGCCAGTTCGGCACCGCTCGCGCCGTTGGTTGCCCGGGCAATCTCATTGTAGTCAACGCTCTCATCCACTTTAACCTTTTTGCCATGAACCTTCAGGATCGCCTCACGGCCTTTCAGATCCGGCAGTTCTACCGGAATCCGGCGGTCAAAACGTCCCGGACGAAGCAGCGCCGGATCGAGTGATTCCGGGCGGTTGGTCGCCGCCAGAATGACAACCCCCTTCTTGCCGTCAAAACCATCCATCTCGGTCAGAAGCTGGTTCAGTGTCTGCTCGCGCTCATCGTTACCGCCCATACCGGCCCCGTCACGCTTCTTGCCAATCGTATCGATCTCATCGATAAATACGATACACGGCGCTTTTTCATTGGCCTGTTTAAATAAATCACGTACTTTTGCCGCGCCCATGCCGACAAACATCTCAACAAACTCCGAACCGGAGATCGAGAAAAATGGAACGTGTGCTTCCCCCGCAACCGCTTTCGCCAACATCGTCTTACCGGTTCCTGGAGGACCGACCAACAGGGCGCCTTTCGGCAGGACCGCACCGATCTCGGAATATTTCTCCGGTTTATGGAGGAAATCAACGATCTCCTTTAACGCATCCTTCGCCTCTTCCTCACCTGCCACATCCGCAAATGTAATGCCGGTTTCCGATTCTGCATAGATCTTCGCATTCGACTTGCCAAACGTCATCGCATTGCCGGCTCCGCCCATCCGCTTCATCAGCGAACGCCCCATGAGCTGTCCGATTCCCACAAAGAGAATCAGAGGCAGAATCCAGGTCAGCAGGAAATTGAGCAGTGGTGAAGCCTGCGTGTTGATCTCCGCGCTGTATTTGACATCCTTGCCATCCAGCAGATCATACAGATTGACTCCCGGAATCTCGCCGGTTTTGTAGGTGATATTCCAGGCTTTGTTTTTATTATCGCTGTCCTTTTTCAAGGTGTAAACGATCTCATTGTTTGTCGTCACATACACCTCATCGACATTATTTTCTTTCAACTGTTCGCTGAACTGGTCAAACCGAACTTCCTGCGTCCGATCCATCATGGATGGGAAGAGGAAAATATTTAACAGCATGACAACCAGCATCACCAGTCCATAATAATATAGAAATGATTTTCTGGGCGGCTGCTTTCCGCCGCTGTTGGTGTTCTCTACCATACGTTGTTCTCCTTATTGTGATTCTGAGCCAAGTAGTTGCTGTGCTACCATTCACAGGCAGGCACCTTTGAAACCGAACGTGCCATAAGATAACACTTCTGTCTCATCGTTTCGTGATACATTAACATATACAGCAATCCCCTTTATTTGTCAATCCAATATAGTAAATATTTATTTACTTTTTACATTTGTTGACCTTTTAATTCAGATGTGCTAGAGTACAGATAAATCAATGTTGTGTGGTCTGCTATCCATTTTCGGGAAACAGACTGTTTTTGTGCATATGAAAACAATTTCTATGTTTTATCACTATGATAGGACCTGAATACACGATGTAAATTATTTTTTCCAACATTTGATATTTTACTAAATAAAGCATTTCAATCCGGAGGTACCCATATGAATTCAAATAAAAAAAATTTTAAAAATCCTGACCTTGACGCAGCCAGAACAGATTCTTCTACGATAAAGGCCTCTTCTCCGGCTTCTTCTGAGACTTCTTTCCTTTTAGAAAATACCGGTATCCACTTCCTGGAGTTTTCGCTCGTTTTCCTCTCCCTGGCAAAATACCACTACCAGCCCAGTCAGGAAATGAAAGTTAACTCTCTTCCTTTTTTCGCCCTGATCGCCCTTGACAACTGGTCAGATCAGGAGTATACCATGTCTGAATTGGCAGGCAAACTGAACATTACCAAGCAGCAACTTTCCCACATGATCAAAGTACTCGAAGAACGTGGACTGGTTGAGCGGATCCACGACACCGCAAACCGCCGCCGCGTCTATATCCGTATCTGCGATTCCGGACGCGAGATGATGAAGCAGATGAAGCAGGAAATGCAGTCTTCCATTCTGTCCGGACTGCGCGCTTATTCTCCGGAGGAACTGTCATCCATGAACGAATGTCTGTGCCGCCTGATGAAGCTGATGGAAAAGTTCAACTGTGAAACCGAACAAAATCCTGTATAATTGACTTCTGAAACATCCAGCCCGCACACAGAATCGAATCCGCTGCCTTTTCTTCCTTTCATCCGTTCCAGTGCCTCTCGCACTGCGGCAGCGAATTCTTTCTGTGCCCTCGGAAGTTTCTCAATGATACAGAAAGAAGGTTCCTATAAATATGCCACAAATGATAGAAAATCATATTTTTCCACACACTACTCATAGTAAGCACACTCTTCCACACACATCCAAAACAACTTCTGCTGCCATTTCCCGCATTCCTGGCCGGACGCGCGCTGCCTCCCCTGCCAGGGCCAGAAAAGCCGCCGATGAATTTTCCAGCTATCTGAGCACGCGCAATCTTGCCGATGAGACAATCCGAGCTTACACCTATGCGGTGCGACAGTTTTTTACGTATTATCGCGATATTACATATCCCAATTTAAAACTATATAAAACATTCCTGCTGGAACATTATAAGCCGCAGACCATCAACCAGCGTATCCGGGCGCTGAACGCCTATCTCGATTTCCGTAAACTCTATCCCGGTCATCTCCCCATGGTAAAAATCCAACAGAAAACCTACCTCGATCACATGATCAGCGAGGCAGACTACGAATACCTGAAACGCTGCCTGCTTCGGGATGAACGCTACACCTACTATTTTTTGATCCGCTTCATGGCGGCAACCGGCGTGCGGGTCAGTGAAGTAGTTCAATTTCAGGCAGAAGATATTTTCTCCGGCTATAAAGACATCTATTCCAAAGGAAATAAAATCCGGCGTATCTATATTCCGCAATCTCTCCAGTCTGATACCCTAAAATGGCTTTCCTTTCTCCATAAGTCCCACGGCCCCGTCTTTCTCAACCGGTTCGGTTCCCCCATCTCCCCCGGCGGCATCCGCAGCCAGCTAAAAACCATCGCCCTTTCCTACCATATGGCACCGGAAATGGTACATCCACACGCCTTCCGGCACCGCTTTGCCAAGAGCTTTATCGAGAAATGCGGCGATATTTCCCTGCTCTCCGACCTGCTCGGGCACAAAAATCTCGAAACCACCCGGATCTATCTGCGGCGTTCCAGCAGCGAACAGTATGAGATTGTCAACCGGGTGGTCAACTGGTAGAGAGGGGTAAGAACGTTATGAACTTTGAAACACTTATCTCTGACTTCGTCATCTACCTTGAAACTCAGGGACACGCCGCCAGTACCATTCGCGTTTACAGCTGTTCCACCCGGCTGTTTTTTACCCATTATGACAGTCTTTCCATCGAACATTTGCAGGCGTACCGTCGCTGGCTACTGGAATGTTATAAGCCATCGACAGTGAATACGCGGATTTTGGGGATCAACCGTTTTTTGGATTTTATGCAGGATAGCGGCTTATTCGATAATTACTTGCAGGAAAACACGATTTGCTCAAATCCCCCAAAACGCTCCTGTATACAAAAAGTAGATTTTCAAACACCGGCATCCGCCCCCGCAGATTCCCTCCGCATCACCCCCACGGGTCACTACCGCCTGCGCCCCATCCGGGAGCAGAAGCGCACCTACCTCGACACCGTGATCTCCCAGAAGGATTATGACCGGCTCAAGCGGCGGCTCAAAAAAGATGAAAACTATTTCTGGTATTTCATCGTGCGTTTTCTCGCCTCTACCGGCGCACGGGTCAGCGAGCTGCGTCAGATCAAAATGGAAGATCTGCAGCTCGGTTACCTCGATCTCTACTCCAAGGGCGGCAAGATACGGCGTTTGTTCTTCCCCCGTTCACTCTGCGAGGAGGCGATCCCCTACTTTGCCTCCCGCGGCATCGACAGCGGATTTCTTTTTCTGACCCGCCGTCACACCTGTATCTCCGCCCGTGCCATCGAAATGCAGTTAAAAAATATCGCCAGGCGCTACCGAATCAATCCGGCTACGATGTACCCGCATTCCTTCCGCCACCGGTACGCCATCAACTTTTTGAAGCGGTTCAACGACATTTCCCTGCTGGCCGATCTGTTAGGACATGACAGCATCGAGACGACCCGGATTTATCTGATGAAATCGAGTCAGGAGCAGCAGACGGTGATTGACCGGGTGGTAACGTGGTAAGAGTTCTTGAACGTAGAACTGCTTCTAAACCGTTGCTGGCATTCACTTAAAAACATTAAAAATACGTAAAACGGCCTTTGAAACACAGAAAAGCCCGATGGCAAAAGATAGTTTTCACCTTCTTTCGCTACCGGGCTCTTTTCAGATCTTTATTATTACAATTTTCAAGCCTGCCTGCCACATACTCTCAGAGCAGACTCAACGCTTACAGCACCTTACTCAAAAACGCCTTTAATCTCTCGCTCTTCGGATGCTCAAAGAACTCCTTCGGCTCGTTTTCTTCGATGAAGTTGCCGCCTTCCATGAACATGACGCGGGTTGCCACCTCGCGGGCGAAGCCCATCTCATGGGTTACCACAACCATCGTCATGTGCTCCTCGGCCAACTGACGCATAACGTTTAATACCTCGCCTACCATCTCCGGATCGAGTGCGGAGGTCGGCTCGTCAAAGAGCATCACATCCGGGTGCATCGCCAGGGCGCGGACGATCGCCACACGCTGTTTCTGACCGCCGGAGAGCTGTCCCGGATAGGCGGATGCTTTTTCTTTCAGTCCGACGCGCTCCAGAAGTTTCAGCGCTTCGGCCTCTGCCTCGTCCTTCGGACGTCCCAGAAGTTTCATCGGCGCCAGCGTCATATTTTCGAGAATCGTCATATGTGGGAACAGGTTGAACTGCTGAAATACCATTCCCATCTTCTGACGCAGCTTATCAATATTGGTCTTCGGATCCGTAATATCGGTTCCTTCAAAATAGATATGTCCGCCGGTCGGTGTCTCCAGCAGGTTCATGCAGCGCAGAAACGTGGATTTACCGGAACCGGACGGTCCGATCACACAGACAACATCTCCTTTGCGTATCTGGGTGGAGATATTGGTCAGGACCTTTAAATCACCGAACGCCTTGGAAAGGTCATTGATGTCAATTATCACTTCTCCGTTTTGTACGTTATCGCTCATTCTTTCTCAGGCTCCTTTCCAGATTCTGTGCAAAGTGGTTGAAGATCATCGTCAGCGCCAGGTATACGGCCGCCACGATCAAAAGCGGCGTCCACGCATCATAGGTTCTGGAACGGATGATATCGCCGCCCTTGGTCAGATCCTGTACCGCCACGTAACCAGCGACCGAAGTCTCTTTCAGGAGGACGACAAACTCGTTGCAGAGCGCCGGAAGTACGTTTTTAAACGCCTGCGGCATAATGATGTAGCGCATCGTCTGTACATAATTGAAGCCCAGGCTTCGGCCTGCCTCCATCTGTCCCTCGTCGATCGACATGATACCGGAACGGAAAATCTCCGCCACATAAGCAGCCGAGTTCAGACCAAAGGCGATCACACCGACAAATACACCGGCAAACACACGGGATACGAAAATACAGTAATAAAAAATCATCAACTGGATGACAACCGGCGTTCCACGGATGACCGTCAGATATGTCTGGCAGACACCGTTTAAAAATTTCATTTTTCCGGTTTTGTCATGGGTTGCACGGACAATCGCTATCAGCAGACCCAGGGCGATGCCGATCATAGTCGCAAATAACGTGATGATCAGGGTATTTTTCAGGCCCCCTGTCAGATACTGCCACCTGTCATCCTTGATCAGGTTTAAATATAAGGCCTGCTTGAGTTTCTCCAATCCGTTTTCCTCCTTGTAAAATGATATAGACCCGAAAAAGGGCTGCTGCCGAATTCTATCTCTTCCATTCTGCAGCAACCTTTTTCTTCATCAAACAGATGTAACTTTTTCTGTATAATTACTCAGCGGTAATGTATTTTTCAACGATCTCATCCAGTTTGCCGGACTCTTTCAGGTTTGCGATGGATGCGTTGATAGCGTCCAGAAGCTCTGTGTTGCCCTTCTTAACTGCGATCGCGTACTCTTCCTCTGCATACGGTGTATCCAGAAGCTTTAAGCCCTCGTTCTCGTCTACAAATACCTGTGCCGGTTTGTTATCAATGATAACTGCATCGATCTTGCCGGTGGACAGTGCCTGTACCGCATCTGCTCCCTTGGAAAATCTCTGTACGCTCTCCTCACCGAAATCATCGGTAGAGTAAAGGTCGCCTGTGGTTCCCTGCTGAACACCGATCTGCTTGCCCTTTAAGTCATCCAGGGATTTGATGTCGCTGTCCTCGGTTACGATAACGGACTGAACGCCGGTTGCATACGTATCAGAGAAATCTACCTGTGTCTGACGATCCTCGGTAACGGTCATGCCTGCTGCTGCAAAATCAGCCTTTCCGGACTGAACCTCCGGGATGATGGAATCGAATGCAACATCGGTAATTTCCAGCTTTGCACCCATATCCTCACAGATAGCGTTCGCAATGTCTACATCGATACCTACGATATCGTTTCCATCGTGGTACTCATATGGTGCAAACTCAGCGTTGGTGGACATAACCAGAGTCTTGCCTGCGAATGCGCTGTCGCCAGCCTCTGCAGATTTGCTGTCCTCCGCTGCCTCTGCGGTTGTCTCCTCGCTCTCCTCTGCGGCTGCGGTTGTCTCTGCCGGCTTGGAAGAGCATGCTGCTAAAGATGCTGCCATAGCAGTTGCCATAGCGATTGCTGCTAATTTCTTTTTCATAATAGGTTTCCTCCTCATTTCTATTCGCTGCTTTCGTATTTTTATGCAATAAATACGAATATTCTTACTTTTATTGCTGTATCTAGGAATACATTATACCGCATTTTTATAAATAATCAAGCCTAATTTCCTGTTTTTCACAGGGTTTTGTATGTTTATGCAAAACCTACCAATTTTCATATATTTGTATTGGCAAATCTGGAATTTCGTACTATAACTATTTTGCACACAATTATTTATTTCGCACGTATCACTCAATTTTACCTACTAAGAGAAAGAAGGCTTTTTATGACTGTTTATCTTCCGTTTCATCTATTTCCCAACGCCAACCTACTCGTACATCTCCTTGCCCAAACTGCCTGGCACATGACTCCACCGCTTCCCTGGTCGCCTCTCCATCTGGCATTCACACTGATCGGCATCCCGCTCGCTACATTCGCCGCCTGGAAGCTGCGAACGCTCCCGGAGACAATTCGACTGCACCTGCTCTTTGCCTGCGGCTTTCTTTTAGCTGTTTCTGAAATCTACAAGCAGCTCTTTCTCTACTACATAGAAAATGGCAGGCACTTCGACTGGTGGTATTTTCCTTTCCAGCTCTGTAGCCTGCCCATGTATCTGTGCCTGATCCTGCCTTTTGTTCCCCGCAATTTCCGGGCAGTTTTATGCACTTTTATGTATCATTATAACCTGCTGGGTGCCATTATGGTCTTTATGGATCCCTCCGGTCTGATGCACCCTTACTGGACACTGACACTACACGGTTTTCTCTGGCATATCCTATTGATTTTCATTGGATTGCTCATCGCCTTTTCACACATGGCACTCTCCTCCACAAAAGGATTTTGGCAATCTACCGCTGTGTTTGCAGTGGGCTGTGCCATCGCCACAATCATCAACATCGCCGCACACCCCTACGGAAATGCCGATATGTTTTACATCACGCCGTACTATCCAACTACCCAACTTGTGTATTCGCAGATCGCTGCAACGTTCGGAATCCTGGCAGGAAATATCGTATATGTGCTATCGATTGTGTGTGGGGCATGGCTGGTACACTTACTTTATATATCCCCTACCTCCATAAAAGAAAGATTACGTCCACGCCACACACGCTCTTAATTTAACGAAACTCCCCCAAACCCCCCTTTAATAAAATGCCCTCTTTTTTCGTGTGATCTCCACAAATTCTGTGTTGTTTTTCGTCTTGGAAAACAGATCCAAAATGCGCTCAACCGTATCCTCTGGTTTCTGCGTGTTAGTTGCCTTGTGGACAATATCGACTGCCTCTGCTTCTGCCGGTGAAAGAAGCAGATCGTCCCTTCGAGTGCCAGAACGCAGAATATCGATCGCCGGAAAGATCCGCTTCTCGGAAAGCTTGCGGTCAAGTACTAACTCCATGTTGCCAGTTCCCTTAAATTCCTCATAAATGACATCATCCATGCGGCTGCCCGTTTCAATCAGCGCAGTTGCCAAAATCGTCAGGCTGCCACCCTCACGAATATTTCTCGCCGCACCAAAGAAACGCTTTGGCATATGCAATGCCGCCGGATCTAAACCGCCAGAAAGGGTTCGCCCACTCGGCGGAACTACTAGATTATAAGCTCTCGCCAGACGGGTAATGCTATCTAAAAGAATCATAACATCCCTGCCATGTTCCACGAGACGTTTAGCCCGTTCCACCACCATCTCGGACACACGTTTATGGCGCTCTGGAAGCTCATCAAACGTCGAATAGATCACCTCGACATTGTCTCCCGTTACCGTCTCTCGGATATCCGTTACTTCCTCCGGCCGCTCATCGATCAAAAGAATAATCAGGTGCATTTCTGGATGGCTCTTTGTAATGGTCGTTGCCACCTGCTTTAACAAGGTCGTCTTGCCGGCTTTCGGAGGGGAGACGATCATACCTCGCTGCCCCTTTCCAATCGGGGACAAAAGATCCATCACGCGCATCGCCGTGGAAGTTTTAATTCCTGGATATTCCAGATGCAGACGTTCATTTGGAAAAATCGGCGTCAGATTTTCAAAATTCGGACGTTTTTCTACCACACTGGTCGGATAGCCGTTGACCGAATTGATATATAATAATGCCGCAAATTTCTCCGTCGCAGATTTTACCCGTCGGCTTCCCCGCACAATGTCGCCAGTTTTCAAGTTAAATCGGCGGATCTGGGACGGTGCCACATAGACGTCATTTTCACCTGGCAAAAAGTTTTCACACCGAATAAATCCAAATCCATCCGGCATAACCTCTAAGATTCCATTTGCCTCAATACCGCTATCCAGCTCCTGAAATTCATTTCTCAAGTCCTCAATACGGGCATTTTCTGCCTCAATGCGGGCCTCTTCCGCGCGCTGTGCCTGCGTATTCTGGCTGTAATCTAAACCCTCTTCCGCTACTTTCGATACCGACGTTATATTCTCCGGCTGCATATAATCATTTTTCACGCTTGCACTTTCCCTATTGCTGACTGTCTCACGCTCCCTGCTCCCATCTGCCCGCTGACTATATTCGCCGTGTGCATTTTCCGTTCTCTGAAAATAATCCGGGCGCACACTGTCTTCCGCTTTCTGACTATATTCCGGACGATCGTAGCGATTGTAAACACGTCCCTCGGCATTCCGAGCAGTATAAGAATTTCTCTGATAAGTATCACGCTGCGGATATTCACGTTTTCGATTTTCCTGGTAACGTGCGTTATTATTGTCGCGACGCATATAAGAAGAGTAATCATTTCTACGGTATCCACCCTCGCTGCGGCGCTCATATCCAGAAGACTGTCCTCCTGCCGTCCGTTCTCCATAAGAAGCACGTCCCTGCGGCTGAAAAGATGGTTGCGTGAATGGTAACGTAGTTCCTGCCTGGCTACCGGTTCCAGCCTGATTTTTCACTACATTTTCAACATGATTCTGGTTTGATTTTATCTGTGACTCTTGTCCTGCGACGCTTTGCAGTGGCAGTTCTCCCGTCACATTCCGAGACGTTTCTTCTTTCTGTTCCTCCTCTGTCGCTGACGCCAGTTCACACAACTTGTCTATAATCTCTGCCTTTTTCAGGGTACTGATCCCCTTTAACCCCTGCGCTTTCGCCATTTCTCGAAGCTGCGCCAGAGGAAGTGTCTTTAATTTTTCTCTCATATAATTCTCCTTGCCTTGTTTAATTGTTCTGTTTGGGATTCAAAAATCAGAAATAAGAAACGTATGGATATTTTCCAGTTCTTCGTCATGCCCGCCAGGTATCTACATGAAGCCAAACAGGCACCTGTCCGGCATACCCTTTTAACACAACTTTTTATGATGCGGCCGACTCATATTGCCGCGGCCATCCTTATCTTCATTATAAACAATTTTTGTAAAAATTCAAGCACTACTGCCCATACTAAGAATTGAACAGCATTTACGGTTACGATCCATAGTCTGACACTTTTACAACCGAACGTGCCTTACGATAACGTAGTGGCAGGGGATTCTGCCGACTTAGCATGTAAAACATCGTCAAAACCCCGATACCGTCTGCACGACATGTAAACGATAAGTTGTTACATTTATACCGCCTATCATATAATTTCTTTGCAGTTTACATCTCTTCCCTGAATATCCGCCAGCAATTCCTGCAAAATATTCTCCTGATACCCTGCAAGCCGCCTCGCTGCGACCGCTTCCGCCGTACCCTTTAAACATGGATGGCAGATATGTTTCAGCTTACGGATCCCAAGCTCACGGATCCATTCCTCCGAACAGCTCTTTTCATAATCTTCCGGCGACATTCGCCAGATGTGAATTCCATCCCCGAATTTTTTCCAAAGCCGTTCGGCTATCTGAATCCCATCCGGATCCATGTCCCCGCTGTAATAAATCTGCGAATCACTTTCCAAAATCAGCGGGATCAAAAGCTGTGCCACTGAGCGCGGCTGCCCGGACGTACACAGCAAAGTACAGTCCAGGGTTTGTAAATGATGAACCAGATATGTAAAAACCATCTCGTTTTCCACCACATATACATTCTTCCCGACCGCCTGCACAGCGACCACTCCGCGCATATTTTCCATCGTAATCACACATGGTTCTTTTCGGGCGCAAAAAGCTTCATATGCAAGATGCCAGCCCTTTTCCGTTTTCAGGCGAAGTCCATACGCATGTACCATAGAAGACACGTTATCCGGAATGATCCACACACGTTGCAGAAGCTCCCGCCAGCTATGGGTATTTTCTGGCAAACTCACATTTTCACAATAACTGACTGCATGAACCAGAAGCGCCCCTCCCACTGTTCCACGGTCAAAATAATGGGGATTGTCCGATACATCTGCGGCAAAAACAGCTAACGGAACATCTGTCTCTTCCACTCTCATTGTTTTTAACTTTAAAAGAGCATTTCCTACCCGTTCTACCAGCGCTTTCGCCTGCTGCGGATCCTTTCCATATTCCCTTATGATAATCTGATACCCATACTTTTTAGACTCCATGACCTCCCCCAGCCATTTTACCGCTGTAGAATCCGCCCCCGCTTTCTCTAAAAACTCATTCTGAATTTCGCTCAAAAACGTTCTCTTTTGCCTTTGTTTTTCTTCTGTCTCCGTCTGATTTGTCTGTAACTTTTTTCCAAAATACGCTTCCAGGAGTGCTTTCATCTCGACCGGTGCGTAACGCGTTGTCTGCAAACCAGCCTCAAATTCAGCCATCGAAAAATGAATCGTTTCCTCATCCAGTCCTTTTCCAAGGATGCTGCCGATCGCTTTCCGTTCGCTTTCCGACGTGTTTTTCAACGTGATTTTTCCAGCCACTCTTCCATAAGAGCGCCATTTTTTCCACAACGCCTGAAAACAGCGGTCATATGCGCTATGGCACCGAAAATATTTTGCACACGCCTGATTATTGTTCATCCAGTATCCTTTCTTTTCCGTTCCATGTATAACGGATCACGGAAACCGTTTTGGAATTTTGCGGTCTGAGAAGTTCTGCAATCCGAAGCCCTTTTACTGTTTCAAAACAGCCCCATAGTGCCTGTGAATTCATAATATAATCGAAGTCCAGCTTATGTACGAGTTCAAACATGCTGCTGATATTTTTATCGTCGACTCCGGCAAACGCCTCATCCAGGGCAACCATACGTGGATGGTCTTTTTTATCTGCTTTTTTATACTGTGCATTGACTGCCGCAAACAAAGGAACATACATAGCCATCGCTTTCTCACCGCCGCTAAAACGGTTAAAAGCTGCATTCGTGAGGAGTTTCTTTGGTTCCTCCCCCCGCTTAAAGTACATATGGAATTCAAACCATTTTCGATAATCAAGTGCATCCCTTACCAGTTCCATATAATTAATCACGCCATTATTTTCTTCTAGCTTTATCTTCTCTGTCCGAATCTTGCTCCGGAAATGCGCGGCTACTTTCTCAATATCCTCCATCGTCAAAAGTTCCCGATCGCGAAGTAAAATCTTCTCCAGTTCACTCGTGTCCAGCTCTGCCTCATTCTCGGCATTACAAGGTTTCCAGTCCAGTGAAAAGCAAAGTCCCATCGAGGTATCCATATCCCGCATCAGCTTTGACATATCGGCAACCCATTTCCTACTCTCCGCAATTTTATCGGTCAGCTGCTGACTGATCGTCTGAGAAAGAATATCTTCGAACAGCTCCCGATCTTTTTTCTGGATCAGCAGCTCTGTCTCATCTATCGTCGCCTTTAATATTTTATAAAATTCTTCCAGATAAACTTTCTTCCCTTTCCAGGTGGATACGATCCGCACACGGCTTCTCAAAATATTGCTGTCTGGAGTTTCTTTCATCGGATCTGATTCAAAACAATTTTCAATCGCGGTTCCATAATTAGTCAAACTGCCATTATGGCGCTGATATACCTGGTATAATGCCTGGAACAATTCTGCGGCTTCCCGGTTTTTATCTCCTTCCCGCATCATTTCCGCCGCCAGATCCGCACATTCGGGCAATGAACGTCCCTCTCGCTCCATAACCAGTTTCAGGGAAATCTCTTCTTCAAAACAGTTTCGCAGCACCGTCTCAAGCGTAATCTTCTGCTGCAGCATCTCCCTCTGCTCCGGTTTACTCTTCATCAACCGCTCCCGATCCGCCTTTAGGACTGCCAGTTCTTCCCTCAAGACAACACTTTCTGCCGCCATAGACGCGATTTCCTGCGCAAGTTGTTTCAGCCGGTTCGCCTTTTCTATAATGTCTGGGCGGTTTAGATACTCCTCATACTGACGAATCTGCACTTCCAACTGCTTGACTTTTGTACTGTATTTATCCCGTTCCAAAAAAGCCTCATCCATGCGGACCTGATTTTCCTCTATCGCATCTTTCTGCGAAATGATGGCTTCTTTCTCATTCTCCAGTTTCAAGAGGCACTGGCTGACTTCCTGGCAAATGCTTCTGTATGTGTCCAATGCATCCAGCGCCTCCCTGTATGCATCTTCCGTCCTTCCATATGGAAATGGCTTACAGTTTTGCAATACCGCCTGATACTGGCTGTTTTTCTCCTGGGCCAGCTTCTCTTGCAGCCGTTCTTTCTGATTATATTCATCCGTTACCCGTTTCAATAAAAACTGACATTCTTTTTCCTGGGTCAGCGCCGCATTCATCCCCGAAAAACCAGGTAACCTCTGATATTCTTCCTGGAGAACTTCCAACGCATCGTTCCATTTCCCTATTTCCCGCCCTAACTCTGCGATGGTTTCTTCCTGAATCTGGATGTTTTCTTCCAACGCATGGATCTTCTGTTCTTTCCGCTGTTTTCTCGCTAAAAATCCTACAAACTCCGCATCGCCTGTCTTATCCGCACGTCCAAACAGCATTCCATGACGAAACCAGCCATTGCCTCCAATGGATATTCCGGTTTCCTGTTTTTCATCTTCATAGATATGGCTGAGGATCTGCTTAACTGCCTGCTGCAATCCCGGCTCTAATTCCTCGTTGACCGTCAAAGCAGCAAAGGAGGAATTTCCATCTTTCCCCACGCAAAGTACCGTATCCAGGAATTCCGGGCACTCTGTCCGAATCCTATCTAAGTCTTTCTCTGATACAACCAATGCATCCAAAATTCCCGCACTTTGTAACTGAGCTTCCAATTTTGCACAGGAACGCGAATCCAAATTTTTAGCAAATTCGACTGTTTTATAAAAAGGCACTGCCGTAATCCCCAGTCCTTCCAAGGCGGTTCTGGATGCCTTCGCCGCTTCAGAACGCTCTGGCTCCAGCTCCTCCTGTTTTTGAAGCGCCAAAAGTTCCTCTTCTGCCCGTTCTAATACTCCCCGCTGGATCTTCCGCTCATTCTCCCTGCTGCTTTTCTGTTCAAATAAACGTTGTCTCTGTTCTTCATAAGATCTCCGGAATAGTTCCTGAATCTCCCCCGCATCTTCTACCGACTGATACTCCCTCACTTTTTCTTCCGCTTCCTGCAAAACGGCCAGATCCGGATGCCACTGGACGGACTGTTTTTCCCCCTCAAATACGTCCGTGATCCAACGGTCAATTTGCTCTGAAACCTGTTTCTGGGCCTCTAACAAGCTCTGGTTCTTCTTTTCTTTCTCCTGTTTCAAATCTTCCAGCTGCTCCAAAGCCTCATCATATCGTCTGGACAGTTCTTCATACTGTCTTATCGACCGCTGGCATTCTTCCATCAATTTTTTTCGTATCTCAAGTCCCTTTTCCGTTTCTTTCACACGCACCTGATTTTCCTGTGCCAGCTCCTTCAATATCTGCGCGTGTTGTTCCCATTGCAGAATTTCCTGTTCTTCTTCCAACTCCTCCCTAAACTCCTGAAGCCGCCCTCTCCTGTCCTCCAACTGATCTTGAAGCCGTTTCAGCTGTTGTTCACTCTGCCATATCTTCCCGTTATAATCCTGAATCCTGTCATTCCAGCGTGCCTCATCCTCACACGCGGTTTTCTTTTGTTTTCCTGCCTCCTCCAGTTTGCGGTCGATCCCCTCCAGATCCATATCCAGAAGTCCGTTCCGCTCTGTTTCCGCCAATATTTTTTGTTCTTCCAGCTCTTTTAGGCGTTGTGCCTTTTCATGGCAGGAAGCCTCTGTCTGCTGAATCTCCCTTTCTTGTCGATCCAGTTCTTTTTGTGCCGCCTCCACCTCCCGTTTTTTCTGTAAGTACGCCTGGGCTTTCCTTGCCAGCATATACTGATTATAGCGTGTATATTCATTTCGTATGATTTTGATGTCCGCAAATGCACGATTCAACATCTCCAGGCTATCCTGGATCTCATCCATCTTCTCCATGGCATCTACCATCGGCCGCAAATCTTCATCAGTCAACGTTTGCAGGGAATCGTTTAAAATTTCATATACTTTTGTAGGTTTAAATTCTTTGGAAAGTTTTGGCGCCCGCACTTTTACAAGAAGTTTGATAAATTGCTCATACTGTTCTTCTTTGCGAAAGCCAAAAATATACTGATTCACATGTTTTTTATATTCGCTCTGGCTATCTGTAAAGAAATTCTCCTCCCCAAGCGCAGCTTTCATTTCCCGCTTGTCCAGAGGAATCCGATTGGTTCCAACTTTCTTATATAGCCACCGATCATATCCGATTCTTTTTCCATCCAGAATCACAAACCCCCAGAAATCCATCGGTTTTCCGCGCTTAGCCCTCTGTCCGATTCCAATGGTTCGATATTCCTCCGCAGCCTCTTTTTTAAATTCCAGAAACAAATAGCCGGTTGATTCCTCTTTTCCTTCTTCGCCCAAAAAGTAATATTCCATCCTTCGATCACTCGAACCAAACGGATCCAGCCTGCTGGGCGTGCGATCTCCATCCAGCACAAACGGAATAAAACTCTGTGTAGTAATGGATTTTCCTGAACCATTTTGCCCCCTCAGCAAAAGTTTTCCATCCACAAACTCAAAATCTTCTTCATCATACAGCCAAAAATTAACAAATCCAATCCGATTCATTTTCCAACGGTCACCCATTTTTCGTCTCCCCCTCAAAGTCATCCGGATAAACACCCGACAGCCGTCCCACAGCCGGACATATCACAACCATTTCTTTCCCACGCCGGATCATAAGCCAGTCTTCCATATATTTCATTATCGTTTCCAGTAATTTGGCTTCATCCATTTCACGGAATTCTTTGCTCCATCCCATTCTCCATTCGTCACGGCATTCATATACCAATTCTGCGAATTTTTCCCGGCTGATGGAAATACATTCATTTTCCATTTTCTCCAGTTCGCCCATCGCAAGTTTACCCTGTATCTTTTGGCAAATGAGAAGAACCGCTTCCGGCAGCATTGCATCTCTCGGATGTACGGCTCCATAGCAATCATTTTCCTCCAAGGTCAGGCATGCCATATTTTTATAAATATCCAGCCTTCCGCCCAGATTCTCTGTTAAATACTTTGCAACCCACTGGCGCTGATTTTTTAAATAAGACGCATCTGCATCCTCATTACCCTCCCAGTACATAGCCGGGCATACTGCAAGCTGTCTGTAAACGCGATTCACACGTGCCGCTCCTCTATTTTCCTGAACTTCCTCAAAATCTGCTTTTTCAAAATCCTCCCATGACTGATATTCCGAAATATCCGTCGGGAAACTTGTCGCAAAGTATTTTGAATATCCCGTATTTTCATACAATACTTCCTGTCCGGCTTCTGTGCTAAATGCTTCGCTCTGCCCTTCATATACACGCAGCATCTGCAGTTTCTCCATATACCGCAAAACACGGACCAGCGATTTTCTCTGTGCAAACGAAGTCCAGTCAACTTCCATCAAACCCTTTAACTGTGTCTCCACATAATCGATCAATTCTGAAAGTAAAAACTGTCCCCGCTCTTCCTTGTCCTCCAGATACATCAGAACCACGCACAAAATACAGTAATCTCTGATTTCCGTAAATTCAGCAATTCCCATAAAAGCTTCCGCATGTGCAGGTATTTTTTCCAGCTTCATAAGATTGTCCGTATGAATCAGCTTCCACCCAAGCTGTTCCCTGACAAAACGCTGAAATTCCGGTATCGCCCGTTTCACTTTATAATACGTTTCTTTGTCTGTATCTTTGCAGATCCAGAATGTTTCAAGCAATGTTCTCATCTCATTCATGGCTGTTTAAACTCCAATATATAAGACGGCATAATAAGATCGCCATCCTGACATTTTAACACACAGTCTTCTTTCTGCCGTACCAGTTTATACTCTTGTCCATACTCGGTTCTTCCATACTTCTGCGAATTCATATTAGCTTGGGCGATCCATTGCAAAAAGACACTTCGCGTCTCTTCCGTGATCGGTTCCTCCAGTTCAGAAAAAACAATTTTATTATCCTTAATATACCGCATCACGATCTCTTTTTGTTTTCTCGCCCGTTGCAGATACTGCTCCCGCTGTAACATTTTTTCCATAGTTTTATCCTCAAAACCACGCTTGTCCTTCTTTTCGCGGTAATTACGCGTATGCGGTTTCAATAAAAATTCGCATGGTTTCTCATCATAGACACTCCCATTGATCGAATCTTCCTCTCTCGGCCAAATCGTCTTAAAATGTTGAATTTTCTGGATTCCAAACACATGCGCGGAAACCTTCTCGGCCTCATTCATATCTTTACAATTAAGAAAAAGCTGCAAAAATTTCTTATAATCATCTTTTCTGCTAATTCCCCAGTTCTGAATCTGTACAATCAATGCTGCGTTTTGAATGATACTGCGAATGACATCGTTTGTAATTTTCAACACTTTTTTACATTCGCACACCCGCTGTTCTGAATCGAGGAACCAATGTTTCAGGGCGTTCCATTTTCCATATACATTTTCCCGTATACTCGGTTCTGCATTTCCATGAATTTCAAGAAGCGCATGTGGAATATCCAGTTCACTTTGTACTACTTTTTCCAAGATCTGTCCTTCTATCACCGATTGATTTTCGAGCAATATTCTCTGAATTCGATGGGAATGCCGCTGTAATTCCTGTACAAATTCCGTCAGATATTGAATAAATTTATCTTTATGCACAACAAACTCTACCGATTTCATCAGCTGCTCTGTCTTTCCAGAATAAAAATCCCTCAGATAATCCTGATAATTCTGATTCAGTCTCTTGAAATCCTCCTGCAAAAGGTTCCACCATTCATTTACTTCTTTTAAGGCCACTGCCTGCATTTCCGAAGCTTCTCCCAGGCTTTTTTCGAGACGCAAAAAGAAATTTGTAGACAGGTTTCCAGATTCTACAAACACATTTTCAAGCCTGACTGTCAGACGCTCAATTTCCACGGCATATTCCGACATCGTATACCGATATTGTTTATTTTTATAATCGGCGATCGTATAAACTCGCCCCGGATCCTGAATCGGAGTGAGATTTTTCCACTTAACAAGAGCCGCCAGATCCAGCATTAACTGCTCCATCGTATAATTTTCAAATTCCTTATCTTTCTTCAGAAGCTGAAAAATGTCTTCTTTATATAACTGAAAATTCATCTTCTCATACTCCCGATAAAAGCAGCGCATGATGCTGCGGTATACCGGTGCATTCGGAACAGAAAGATAGGAAGCCTCATCAATTTGTCCTAAGTATTGCATGTAAGAAACCCTCTTCTAATCTCTCGGTAATCACTGTCAATCAGTCTTGTCGTATCCTGAAACTATGTTATCCTCAGGATTTCTTCAAAAACCGCAGCCACTCCCCGATCGTCTTCTCATATCCATTTTCCGACGGACGGTAAAATGTGCTGTCCTCCAGACCGTCCGGCAGGTACTGCTGTTTCACATAATGATGCGGGTAATCGTGTGCATACTTATATCCGTCGCCGTGCCCCAGCTTCTCCGCCCCGCTGTAATGGCGGTCGCGCAGATGGGACGGCACCGTAAAGTTGCCCTTTAGCTTGACCGCCGCCTGTGCCTCATCGATCGCCACGCACGCCGCGTTGCTCTTCGGTGCACTCGCCACATAGGTTGCCGCCTGTGACAGGATGATCCGCGCCTCCGGCAGGCCGATCCGCTCTGCCGCCAGCGCCGCGCTGACTGCGACCTGAAGCGCCTGCGGATCTGCATTTCCGACGTCCTCCGACGCACAAATCATGATTCTACGCGCAATAAATTTGACATCCTCACCCGCATCGATCATCTTCGCCAGATAGTAAACCGCCGCATCCGGATCGGTACCGCGCATACTCTTGATAAACGCCGAGATCGTATCGTAATGGTTGTCCCCCGTCTTATCGTACTTCACAGCACGGCGCTGTATACACTCCTGCGCCACATCGAGAGTGATGTGAATGAGTCCATCTTCACTTCGTTCCGTTGTGAGGATGCCAAGCTCGATCGCATTGAGCGCCGCGCGCGCGTCCCCGCCCGCCATATCGGCCAGAAAATCCAGCGCCTCGTCCGTCGCCTCCGCGCGGTAGCTGCCCATTCCCTTTTCCTTATCATGGACGGCCCGCTCTAAAAGCTCCCGGATATCCGCATTTTCCAATGGCTTCAGCTCAAAAATGCGGGAACGTGAAATCAGCGCCCCATTGACCTCAAAATACGGATTTTCGGTCGTCGCACCGATGAGCAGAATCGTCCCATCCTCAACAAACGGCAGTAAATAATCCTGCTGTCCCTTATTAAACCGGTGAATCTCATCGATAAACAAGATCGTGCGCTTTCCGTACATCCCCAGCGCATCCTTCGCCTCCTGTACGACCTGTTCCATCTCTTTTTTGCCCGCCACCGTCGCGTTGAGCTGTTCAAACCGCGCGCTCGTCGTGTTGGCGATCACGCGCGCCAGCGTCGTTTTGCCCGTTCCGGGCGGTCCGTAAAAAATCAGCGATCCCAGCTTATCCGCCTGGATCGCCCGGTATAAAAGCTTATCCTTTCCTATGATATGCTTCTGTCCCACCACCTCGTCAAGCGTGGACGGGCGCAGCCTGGATGCCAGCGGCGCCTCCTGCTCGATCGTATTTTTCCGC
>JBNMLY010000027.1:0-22188 GCA_050875065.1 Otoolea sp.
GCGCCATACGGGATACAAGCGGTGCGATCCGCGCCGATGCCTCCGGGGTCATGCTCTGGTGGGTACAGGTCTTTAAGAAGGTACCAACCCAGACGCCGCCGGTATAACGTGCGGCCCGAAGCGTCGGAAGTGTGTGATTCGTTCCGGAAGCGTAATCGCCAAATACCTCCGCCGTATTCTGGCCGATAAACAGGGATCCGTAATTGACCAGCTTCGGAATCAGGGCGTCCGGATCTTCCACGTTGATCTCCAGATGTTCCGGTGCGTACTCATTGGCATACTGAACCGCCTCATCCAGACTGTCTACCACACCGATCTCTCCGAAGGTATCCCAGGACTGTCTTGCAATCTTCGCCGTATCCAGAACTTTCAGTTCTTCTTCTACTGCCTCGATCACGCTCTTTCCAAACGCCTCATCGGTTGTCAGAAGAATGCCTTTCGCATTGACATCATGCTCGGACTGTGCCAGCAGATCGGCTGCTACCACTTTCGCGCTCGCTTTTCCGTCTGCGATCACTAAAACCTCGCTCGGTCCCGCTACAAAGTCGATGCCGACCTGGCCGTAGCACTGACGTTTCGCCTCGGTTACGAAGCGGTTACCCGGTCCTACGATGATATCCACCGGCTTGATGCTCTCGGTTCCATAAGAAAATGCTGCGATCGCCTGTGCGCCGCCCAGCGCGTAGATCTCATCCACGCCAGCCAGATCCATCGCCACCAGTGTCTTGACATTGATATGACCCGTTCCACGCATGACCGGGGAGCAGGCTGTAATACGTTTCACGCCAGCCGCTTTCGCCGGAGTCGCCAGCATCAGTGCCGTGGAATACAGCGGATAATTGCCGCCCGGTACATAACAGCAGCAGGACTCCACCGGAATGATACGGTGTCCTAAAAAGACTCCCGGTTCCGGACTGAAATTATCAAGCGGTTTCACGGTCTGTCTCTGCGCGTTCGCAAACGCCTCGATATTGTGATGTGCCGCTTTCAGATCCGCTAACTCCTGCTCGCTCAGCTCCTTATAAGCCGCGTCGATCTCCTCCCGGCTGACCCGCAGCGATTCACGGGTACATCCGTCAAACTTCTCACTATACTCCTTCAGAGCCGCATCCCCGCGTCCCCGCACCTCACTGATAATCCCCGCCACGGTCTCCCGCAGATTCCGGTTATCTTCCTCACTTCGAACCTGTGCTTCTTTTATAATCTTGATCATACGTTCTGCCTCTCTGCGTTTTTCATTTTTTCCAAGTATAGCACAAATTTTTCTATTTTGCGATACAAAATAAACCTATCAAACGCCTCTATTTTCCAATAATCAAAATACGACAGCCGCCATGGAATCTTTCATGACATCTGCCGTATTTCGTCCGGGTTACAATTCCTTACACAACCGTCTCAATATTCTTAACCACAAATCCCTCTTTTTCAACCGCTTCCTGCAGTTTCGCATCATCCACGCCTTTCTCATAGAACACGCGGGCAATGCCTCTGTCTACGTCCGCATCGGCGCGGATCACGCCCTCCTGGGCGGTCAGGGCTTTTTCGACGGATTTCTTGCAGTTTGCACAGTGCATACCCTCGATCCGCATAATCTTGGACGGAGTATCCGCTGTCACTGCTTTCTTGGAAAGATCTTCTCCCCGCGCGCCCGTATTGGAGCTTCCACAGGAACCACAGCCGTCACCGGAGCAGCCGCAGCATCCGCCGCCTTTTCCACTGTAATGGCGAATCGTCGCACGCAGCGCCAGCAAAAGCAAAATTGCAACTACCACTAAAATTCCAATATCAATCGGTCTCATACGTTATCCTCCTCTCTTCTCTGACTTTTCGATGAATGGCTCTGAATCATCTTTTTTATTTTATCATACACACGGCAGATAAAATATCCTACAAAGTAAATGACCAGAAAACCAATGACGCCATAAAACATGGATCCGGATGAATCTCCCATCTATGCTTTCTCCTTTTCTTTTTCTGAAATCGAATCATTTTATTGGTTCACAGGCGAAGGCATTTTCATTTTTTCACAGCCTTACCGCCTCTATCCTTCCTTGAACGGAAAGATGCAAAACTGCCTCTAAACAGCAGACTTTCATTCTGCTATCCGAGGCAGCTTTATAAAGGATTGATTTTACCACTTATGATTACAGACACCTGCCGATGCCCAGTCAGCGGAAACGCACAACCACTGACCGACGGCAGACCCTGTTTTATTTTCTTTTAGAAACTAACTTATGAAGCTGCCTCTACAGAGCTTCTTGTGTAACTCTTCTGATCCTTATATGGATCTGGACGGAACAGCATGAACAGCATGAATACCAGAAGGACGGCTGCCACGATGGTCCATACGTTGAATGCAACTGCGCCCAGTGCCAGACCGCCTAACTGATATACAATCAGGGATACAGCGTAAGCGAAGATGTTCTGGTACAGGATAGCGAACCAGAACCATTTTCTGGACTGGAGCTGCTGTGCCATGGTTGCAATCGCTGCCAGACACGGAGAGTCAAGCAGGTTGAACAGTAAGAATGTAAATGCCGCAATCGTGGTCGGGAACCATGTCTGAATAGCGGCCGCTACGACATCGGTCTCCTCGGACAGATCCTCGGATACATTGGCCAGAACGCCCATGGTGGACACGATCGCCTCTTTTGCAGTGAAACCAGTGATGGAAGCTGCAACCGGCTGCCACTCGCCGAAGCCGAGCGGACGGAACAGGATTGCGATAGCGCCACCCAGCATAGCCAGGATAGAATCAGCCGATTCGTCTACCAGACCAAAGGAACCGTCTGCAAATCCGAAGGAGGACAGGAACCACATAACAACGCAAGCCAGGAACAGGATGGTACCGGCTTTGATGATGAATCCTTTCAGACGCTCCCAAACGTGAAGGAGAACGGTCTTAGCGGACGGAATGTGGTAAGCCGGAAGCTCCATAACGAACGGAGCCGGTTTGCCGGAGAACGGTTTGGTCTTCTTTAACATGATAGCGGATACGAGAACCGCAACAATACCTACAAAGTACATGATCGGAGCCATCATCGTAGCCAGATCCATGTTGCCGCTCATATAGCCAGCCATAACGCCGCCCATCAGAGCGATAACCGGCAGCTTCGCACCACACGGAACGAAGGTCGCGGTCATGATGGTAAGACGTCTGTCGTTGTCCTGCTCGATGGTCTTGGAAGCCATGATACCAGGAACGCCGCAGCCGGAAGAAATCAGCAGCGGGATGAAACTCTTACCGGACAGTCCGAAGTGACGGAATACACGGTCCATAACGAATGCGATACGTACCATGTAACCGCAATCTTCCAGAATGGAAAGGAAAAGGAACAGGATTGCCATCTGCGGAACGAAACCAAGAACGGCGCCAACACCGCCGATGATACCATCCACTACAAGGCTTACAATCAGGTCAGAAGCGCCTGCTGCTGCCAGAGCATCGCCAGCCCAGCCCTGAATGGCCCCTACGAATGTATCATTGGTCCAGTCTGTTACGAATGTACCAACGGTTGTTACGGATACATAGTAAACCGCCCACATAACAATGACGAAGATCGGAATACCGAGTAAACGGTTGGTTACGATGCTATCGATTCTATCAGACAGACTCATCTTCTGAGCCGGTTTCTTTACGGTCTCCTCGATGACCTTCTGGATGTATACATATCTCTGGTCGGTAATAACGGATTCTGCGTCATCGTCAAACTCTTTCTCCAGATCCTTGGTGTAACGGGAGAAACGGCTATCTGCGCCAAGGCCAAGCTGCTCAGCAACCTTGCTATCGTTCTCAAGAACCTTGATTGCGTACCATCTCTTCTCTGCATCCGGGATGCTGGACGGAAGCTCTGCCTCGATCGCGCTTACCTTATCCTCTACGCTGCTCTCAAAAATCGCTTTTACATTGCCTGCCGTCTGGCTCTTTGCCACTTTGATTGCCTCTGCAATGACTTCTTTCAGACCTGTCTTCTTCAGAGCGGAAGTCTCGATGATCGGGCAGCCAAGCTTCTTGGACAGTGCCTTTACATCGATGTTGATGCCGTTCTTCTTCAGAAGATCGCACATATTTAACGCGATGACAACCGGAATACCTGTCTCGATGAGCTGTGTCGTCAGATACAGGTTACGCTCAATGTTGGTTGCATCGACCAAGTCTACGATGACATCCGGATTCTCTTTTAAGATAAAATCGCGGGTTACAACCTCCTCCAGTGTATACGGAGAAAGGGAATAAACACCCGGAAGGTCCGTTACATTGACGTCCTCTCCCGAAGCATCTTTTAATTTACCGGTTTTCTTCTCTACTGTAACACCCGGCCAGTTACCTACGTACTGGTTAGCACCCGTCAGCGCGTTGAACATGGTTGTTTTACCGCAGTTCGGGTTACCTGCCAAAGCAATATGAATTGCCATTTTTCATCCTCCTGCTTTTTCACTCATTTAAACTGTCTGAACATCTACGCACTCAGCATCTGCTTTACGAAGCGAAAGCTCATAGCCGCGAATCGTAACCTCTACCGGGTCGCCCAGCGGAGCTACTTTTCGAATGAAAATCTCGCTTCCCTTTGTGATGCCCATATCCATGATACGGCGTTTGTATGCGCCTTCGCCATGAATTTTGACAACTTTGACGATAGATCCAACCTCTGCATCCTTCAGCGTCATTCTCTGTTCCTCCTAACCATTCCAATTTTTCTTACCTTGGGACTGTCCGCGCCTCTGTGCCATACAGACGCATTCCAAACGATCCCCATTCCCTTGCCTTAGACCAGGATATGTCTTGCCTGATCCTTATTTATAGCCACTCTGGATTCTTTTACGTGAATGATCACATCTCCATCCAGCTGGGTTATCACTTTTACCTCGGTTCCCTCATTAAATCCCATGGATTTTAAATGGGAACGGACCTCTGTGTTGCCGCTGATCTTCTTGATCGTATAGGCATTTCCTACGGTTGCCATCGAAATCGGCATTGCTCCCTGCTGCATACGATTCTCCTTTCTCTTTTTTCCGCCTTCTGTCTCCCATGATGTCCGATATCGCGGAAACGGCTTTTTCTTGTCAGTAATAAGATTAGTTCTTCCTAATTTTCATTAGCATCCGCTAACAAATATTAGGAATAGCTAATTTTTATTAGATGAGACTAATTTTCATTAGTAGCACCTAACTCATAGATAAGGTTAGCACATACTAACTTCATTGTCAAGTTTTTTTGCCTGACTGGGGAATAAAAAAAGGGCGTGTTTTGCGCCCTAAAATTGTCAAAATTTCCCATATATTTTCAAACTCATCCAAGCCATTTTCCCACAAAATGCAGCACCAGAAGATGCGCCGGATAATAGATATAAAAGAAAGAACGAAATCCGCCCCGTCCTTTGGAACCGTCATACAAGAAGAGGCAGGCAGCGGTCAATGCCAGCACCCAGATAGGCTCCTGCCAGGCAAACGTGCCGATGAGGACGGCAGCGATTATTTTCATAAATGCCCCCTTCTTTATATACTCAAAGTTTCCAACACTTCGCCCATTACAAACTTTGTATTCTGTGAACTGCAGCGGCTCTTGCTGTGACTTTGCCTTCAAATAAGAGCCTTGTCTGCCGTTTGCAAACGTGCCCGCCGCTCTCTCACAAAAATAAAATGCCAGCACCAGTCCCATCCCCCATGCGCCGCCGTCCGCTCCCACCGCTTCCGCCAGCGTACAGAACACGGCCGTCAGCACCATTTTTTCCCAGACACCACTTCCATACCGTACTAAAAGTTCCATCGCAATCAACGCCATGAAAAAAGTCAGGCAGACGTTCTGATGCTGTCCATCAAACCACCGCCCGGAAAATGCCAGATCATACGGAATCTCCGACACAACCGCCGCCAGAAGCAGCCGCCCCTCATACCTCCTGCGATCCCGTGTGTGAAAAAAACCTTCTACTAGTAAAAAAGCAAACAGTGGAAATGCCAGCTCCCCAAACGCCCGTAATCCCGGAACCGGCCTGCAGAGCACCGCGATGTGGTCTGCCGTCATCGCTAAAAGCGCCAGGTATTTGAGGGAGACGGCACTGAGGTGGAGGCAGGCGCTGAGGTTTCTTTGTGTGAGTTTTTTTAATTGTTGGGACGATTCAACCTTTTCTCGTTCGCCTGTATCTGAACCCCGGGTTGTACTCCCATTGATTTCCCGTTCTGTTCTTTCTTGATTCGATTTGTATTTATCGCATTCCACTCCCCTCGTTCCCTGTCCTTTCTATTCTCTTCTCAATATCTTCCTTCATTTACTCATACAACCCATCTGTTTCTTCTCTTCTTTATACCGCTACGCTGCAGATTCTTTTTGCACCGCAGTTTTCTCTTTCTAATTCTCTTCTATCAAATTATACTGAACATTTCACTTACTGTCCATCCGCACTTTCCCATCCCCTTTTTCTCCTTCTCCCCTGTTTTCCCATTCACATTTTCCACTCTTTCCGCCCATCTTTTTTCTTTATTTTCTCTAATAAAAAAATGCCGATTTTCCTTATAAATAAAGGCTTTTCGGCATTTTTTGCCTCTTTTTTACGCATATTTTACATTTTATTTGACAAACGAAAAAGCGTGTTATATTCTGTAAATGGTGCTGGTGCGAGATCCTGCTGAAAAAGCAAAAATCCCGCACCGCTCTTCATTTTAAATACTAAAAAATACACGGACAAAAGAGGTAGAATCTCATGGCAGGTTTAGATGTTATTTGCATTGGCGCTATCAACTATGATTATATGTTTCACTGTACCGGGCTTGATCTGGTGGAGACGTCCGCCGGGGGCGGCGACGAGAACCTGAGCAATCCGATTTCTGATGTGGAAAACGATATTCAGGAGCTTGCGATGAAAGGCAAGGAATATACGACCCAGATCGGCGGTTCCGCTTTCATCACCCTGAAAGTGGCGAAACACATTCTTCCGAACCTGCAGGTTGCTTACGTCGGCGTGTGCGGCACACCGAATCAGTTTGATCTGCGCTATGGCAAGACCAATGGCATTGACACCGAGCTGGCCCATCTGGACAACCGCGACTGGCTGTTTATGACACGCGATCGCTTTGATGATCCGTACTCCAAGGCGATCGCGAAGTCGATCGTCCGTCTCTACAACCACACACGCAACTGCATCAAGATTGCGCCGTGCGCCAACAACACCCTCTTAGACCGCATCCAGGAGCAGGAGGCGCGGACTGGAACTACCCTGGCTGAGTACCTCTCACAGGCACGCTGGATCCATCTGTCCTCCCTGTCTGATTTCGACCAGTTCGAGGCCATCATGCAGTCGGTCATCCAGGCCAAGAAACTGAATCCGGCCTTGAAAGTCAGCATGGATCCTGGATTTGAATATACCTCCCTGCGCCGTGAGCGCTTACAGCCGCTGATCGCATATGCCGACTATGTCTTCTTAAATAAATCTGAAAAGAAAAACCTCGGCTTAAATGCCCGCAGTGCCCGTCCGCTCTATGCGAACCTCTGCGAATACTTTTCCGCGGTCAATCCAGATCCAAACCGCACTCTCATCGTCAAGCACGATGACCGCCATGAACTGATTCATTTCAAGGATGGCGTATGTCAGATCCGCACGGTCCGCCACAAAAAACTTTACCAGTACCAGTTAAACAACGATACCGGTGCTGGTGATTCCTTTGCAGGCGGCTTCATCAGCGGTATGCTCGATAAACGCCTGAATGCCGATATCGCCGAGCCGATCCAGCTTGGCGTTCTGGCTGCCAAAGGACGGATGCGTAGTTTTGATTATGAAAACCCGTATCTGAATATACAGAAATTGACCGATGCCTTTTTTGAAACGCTCTAATAACTGAATATTTAGTGAAATATCGATCATTCTGTACATTCATAATTCTAGCCCTTATTTCAGGAGAAAAGTACCCGCCAAACCAACAAAGGCACTTTTCTCCTGTTTATTCTTATATCGTTATACATATATAATATCTGTACACATCCAAAACTTTCTTTCATATATTATTACCAATTTCATATTGATTCAGGAGAGCGCATGATCCGCCTCAGCCTATGCATGATCATCAAAAATGAAGAAGCCGTTCTGGCACGTATCCTCACATCTGCCATACAGTTTGCGGATGAAATCCTCATCGCCGATACCGGATCCACCGATCGAACCGTGGAAATCGCCCGGCAATACACCTCCCACATCTACCATTATCCCTGGAACGACGACTTCGCCGCCGCAAGGAATTTCATCTGTGAAAAAGTTACAACCGAATACTGGATGTGGCTCGATGCCGACGATGTCGTTCCCGCAGAATCCATTGCGGCTATTTTAAAGTTGAAAGAGACATTGAGCACATCCCAGCCGCCCGATGTTGTCATGATGAAATACGCCGCCGGATTCCAGCCAGATGGCCAGCCTTCCTTCACCTATGAACGGGAACGGATTCTGCGGACTGACCGGCATTTTCGCTGGAAGGGACGCGTCCACGAGGCCATCGCACCGCGCGGCCGGATTCTCCATTCTCCCATCCTCATTGAGCATCGCAAGCCCGCTTCCGCCGTCTCACATTCCGGCCGGAACTTGAAGATCTACGAAAAAATGCTTGCGGACGGCGAATCTCTTGATCCGCGCCATCAATATTATTACGCCCGTGAACTCATCGATCATAAACAATACGAAAAAGCCCGCCCGGTTCTGGAATATTTCCTAAAGGAACCGGACGGGTGGTATGAAAATAAGGCGGACGCCTGTCTTTTACTGGCGCGCTGCCATGAAAGACTCGGAGATACAAATGCCAGCCTCATTTCCCTGTTCCAAAGCTTTCTCTACGACCTCCCGCGCGCTAAAACCTGCTGTGAGATCGGGCGTTTAAAACTGGCAGACGGGGAAGTTTCGCAAGCCATTTACTGGTATCAGCTTGCCCTCACAGACCGCCCGGAATACCATCCTGACGCCTTTATCGAGGCTGGTTATTACGATTTCATTCCGTTGATTCAGCTCTGCGTCTGCTATGACCGGATAGGGCAACATGAAGAGGCACTGTATTATCACAAAGAGACGAAAAAAATCCGCCCAGATTCTCCGGCGGTTCTGAAAAATGAGGAATACTTTCAAACCATATTCGCAGAATGATGATTCCCCATTCTCCAGCGGCATCCACACTTGCAACATTCATTCTTACGTTCTTCCACGCCTATAATATTCCACAATTTCTCCGTCATTTTCTCAAAATGCACACCTCTTTCCAACTGCACATATACTACATCAGGATGGATGTCCTAAATCTGGAAAGGAGTTTTTTATGTTTCGTCATTCATGTAATTATCCCTACTATTTTGATGATAATGACTGTGAAAATAACGGCTTCGGACGCAATGGACGTGATCGCGGCTGTCCCGGCTCTTTTGAACCCTACAACTGCTGTCGTCCCGGCCCCATAGGACCGCGTGGCTGCCCTGGACCGATCGGCCCGGTAGGTCCTACAGGGGCAACGGGGCTCGATGGACTAGACGGGGCGACCGGGCCGACTGGACCTACGGGAGCTGATGGCGCAACTGGACCGACCGGGCCGACGGGTGCCGACGGCGCTATCGGTGTGACCGGACCGACTGGTCCTACGGGGCCGACCGGGGCTGATGGTGCCGTTGGTGCAACCGGACCCACTGGGGCTGATGGCACTGTTGGTGCAACTGGGCCGACGGGTCCCACGGGAGCTGATGGCGCGACTGGTGCAACTGGCCCGGCAGGTCCCACAGGGCCTGATGGCGCTGCTGGCGCAACCGGTCCGACTGGACCTACAGGTCCTACCGGCCCTGCCGCCACTATCACTGCCGCTGCCCCCGTCGCAGATGCAACAAGCGTTGAGGATATCGTTGACCGCTTCAATGAACTTCTTGCCAATCTGCGTACTGCCGGGCTTTTGGCAATCGACAACGGCTAAAGATGGCTTAAGGGCTTACTTTCACACTCTCATTCACATCCCGCTTATCTGAAAATCTGCAACAGAAAAACCCCGGAAACCTTACGGTTCCGGGGTATCTCTTACGTTTGGACACAATGCGCTTCCTGGAAGCGACTTTTATATATTTACGGTGCATCGACGCACCTTTCCTTAATTCGAAAGATTACTCGATAACAGTAGCAACTCTACCAGATCCTACTGTACGACCGCCCTCACGGATAGCGAAACGAAGACCCTGCTCCATAGCTACCGGATGAATCAGCTCTACAGTCATCTCTACGTTATCGCCTGGCATACACATCTCAGTACCAGCCGGTAACTCGCAAACGCCTGTTACGTCAGTGGTTCTGAAGTAGAACTGCGGACGATAGTTGTTGAAGAACGGAGTATGACGACCACCCTCGTCTTTTGTCAGAACGTAAACCTGAGCTGTAAATTTCTTATGGCATGTTACAGAACCCGGTTTAACCAGACACTGACCACGCTGGATATCTGTTCTCTGAATACCACGAAGCAGAGCACCGATGTTATCACCAGCCTCAGCCTGATCAAGGAGCTTACGGAACATCTCGATACCAGTTACAACTGTCTTACGAGTCTCCTCGTGGATACCAACGATCTCAACCTCATCGTTCAGGTTCAGAGTACCACGCTCAACACGGCCTGTAGCTACAGTACCACGACCAGTGATAGTGAATACGTCCTCGATCGGCATCAGGAACGGCTTATCAGTAGCACGTACCGGATCCGGGATATAGGAATCTACTGCATCCATCAGTTCCATGATCTTGTCGCCCCACGGGCCATTCGGATCTTCAAGAGCTTTCAGAGCAGAACCCTGGATGATCGGTGTATCATCGCCCGGGAACTCGTACTCGTTCAGCAGGTCTCTGATCTCCATCTCTACTAACTCTAACAGCTCTTCGTCTTCAACCATATCGCACTTGTTCATGAATACAACGATGTACGGTACGCCTACCTGACGGGAAAGCAGGATGTGCTCTCTAGTCTGAGCCATAACACCATCGGTAGCAGCTACAACCAGGATAGCGCCATCCATCTGAGCAGCACCAGTGATCATGTTCTTTACATAGTCAGCATGGCCTGGGCAGTCAACGTGTGCGTAATGTCTCTTCTCTGTCTCGTACTCAACGTGTGCAGTAGAGATAGTGATACCACGCTCTCTCTCTTCCGGAGCTTTATCAATGTTCTCGAAATCTACCTTTACGTTACCCGGTACTCTCTCAGCTAATACTTTAGTGATAGCTGCAGTAGTAGTTGTTTTACCATGGTCTACGTGTCCGATAGTACCAATGTTACAATGCGGTTTAGTTCTTTCAAACTTTGCTTTTGCCATTTTAAGACGTCCTCCTTAATTTACACCCAATACGGGTATCTCAAATTTATGTTAGGCTGTCTCTAATTATATTCGATTAGAGACGTTTTTTCAAGCCTAATATTGCTTTTCCGGGCAGTTATCTGCCCGAAAAAGGCAAAAAAGTGACATTTTTAATTATTTCTCAGCTTTTCCAGCAAGAACTTTCTCCTGAACGCTCTTCGGAACCTGCTCGTATTTCTCGAAGAACATGGAGTAGTTACCACGTCCCTGCGTTCTGGAACGAAGGTCGGTAGAGTAACCGAACATCTCTGCCAGCGGAACGTAAGCCTTAACCAGCTTACCACCACCGATATCTTCCATACCTTCGATACGGCCACGACGGGAGTTGATATCACCAATGATATCGCCCATGTACTCTTCCGGCATGGTTACTTCAACCTTCATGATCGGCTCCAGTAATACCGGGTTACCTTTGTGCATAGCATCTTTGAATGCCATGGAACCAGCAATATGGAAAGCCATCTCAGAAGAGTCGACCTCATGGTAGGAACCATCGTATACATCAGCGTGAACACCGAGTACCGGGAATCCACCAAGAATACCAGCTTTCGCAGCCTCTTCGATACCTTCGCCTACAGCCGGGATATATTCCTTCGGAATCGCACCACCGACAACGCTGGACTCAAACTTGAAGGTCTCCTCACCGTTCGGATCCATCGGAGTGAAGTGTACTTTACAGTGACCATACTGACCACGACCACCAGACTGTTTAGCATACTTGCTATCTACGTCTACTGCCTTGGTGAAGGTCTCTTTGTAAGCTACCTGCGGAGCACCTACGTTAGCTTCAACGTGGAACTCACGAAGCAGACGGTCTACGATAATCTCCAGATGAAGCTCGCCCATACCAGCGATGATTGTCTGACCAGTCTCTTTGTTTGTGTAAGCACGGAAGGTCGGATCCTCCTCTGCCAGTTTTGCAAGAGCCTCGCCCATCTTGTCCTGACCAGCTTTGGTCTTCGGCTCGATAGCGATGTCGATAACCGGCTCCGGGAACTCCATGGACCCCAGGATTACCGGATGCTGCTCATCACAGATCGTATCACCTGTGGTGGAGAACTTAAATCCGATCGCTGCTGCGATATCACCAGAGTAAACCTTGTCGAGCTCGTGACGCTTGTTGGCATGCATCTGAAGGATACGTCCAACACGCTCTTTCTTATCTTTGGTTGCGTTCAGTACATAGGAACCAGCATTGATGGTACCAGAATATACACGGAAGTAAGCCAGCTTACCTACGAACGGGTCGGTCATGATCTTGAATACAAGAGCAGAGAACGGCTCTTCGTCGGAAGAATGTCTTACGATCTCGTTGCCATCCAGGTCGACACCCTTGATCGGCGGGATGTCAAGCGGAGACGGCATGAACTCAATGATTGCATCCAGGAGCTTCTGAACACCCTTATTTCTGTATGCAGTACCACAGCATACCGGGATGGCCTGACACTCACAGGTCGCTTTTCTTAATACTTTCTTTAACTCATCTACAGACGGCTCTTCACCATCAAGGTAAGCCATCATCAGATCGTCATCCAGCTCGCAGATTTTCTCTACCAGCTCGGTGTGATACAGCTCTGCATCATCCTTCATATCATCCGGAATGTCAACAATGCTGATATCCTCACCCTTCTCATCGTTGTAGATGTAAGCTTTCATCTCGAACAGATCAATGATTCCCTTGAAATCATCTTCCTTGCCAATCGGAAGCTGTAAGCAGATAGCATTTTTACCAAGTCTGGTCTTAATCTGCTCTACACAGGCATAGAAGTTTGCACCCAGGATATCCATCTTGTTGATGAATGCCATACGCGGTACATTGTAGGTATCAGCCTGACGCCATACGTTCTCAGACTGCGGCTCTACACCACCCTTAGCACAGAAAACACCTACAGCGCCATCCAGTACACGCAGGGAACGCTCAACCTCAACCGTGAAGTCAACGTGTCCTGGTGTATCGATGATGTTGATACGATGCTCCAGAGCGCCTGGTTTCGGTTTGCAGTTTTCCTGCAGAGTCCAGTGACAGGTAGTAGCTGCAGAAGTGATCGTGATACCTCTCTCCTGCTCCTGAGCCATCCAGTCCATGGTAGCAGTACCTTCGTGAGTATCACCGATCTTATAGTTAACACCAGTATAATACAGAATACGCTCAGTAGTGGTAGTCTTACCAGCATCGATATGAGCCATAATACCAATATTTCTGGTTCTCTCTAACGGATATTCTCTTCCAGCCAAAGCTTTTTCCTCCTATTAGAATCTGTAATGAGCAAATGCCTTGTTAGCCTCTGCCATCTTATGCATATCTTCTTTCTTCTTCACAGATGCGCCTGTGTTGTTAGCTGCATCCAGAATCTCTTTTGCCAGTCTCTCTTCCTGAGTCTTCTCGCCTCTCTTACGGGAGTACAGAGTGATCCAGCGAAGTGCCAGAGCCTGTCTTCTTTCCGGCTTAACCTCGATCGGTACCTGATAGGTAGCACCACCGATACGTTTTGCCTTAACTTCCAGAACCGGCATGATGTTGTTCATTGCCTCTTCGAAAACCTCTACAGCTTCCTTACCGGATTCTGCAGCGACACGATCAAACGCGCCGTATACGATCTTCTGAGCAACGCCCTTTTTGCCGTCCAGCATGATGTTGTTGATTAATTTAGTAACAACCTTATTGTTGTACAGCGGATCCGCTAATACGTCTCTTTTCTGAGTATGTCCTTTACGTGGCACGTTACTTCCCTCCTTAATATCTGCTCCGGCGGGGAGCCGCAGGAGCCATTCATTAGATCTTAGGTACTCGCATTATTTGCTTAGTGAGGTCTTTCACGAACTTAGCAAATAAGCGCACCTGCGAAACGAGCGCGTCTTCCAGCGCGACATTGAGCATGGTGCTTCCTTCGCTCTTTCACGAAATTGCCCACCTAAGTCTTGTGCGTCTCGTGCGCGGTTCTATGATTCCCTGCAACCTACAGGATCAATATCAAAGTCCGGCACATTCATTCTAAATCTAATAGAACTTCTACCTAATTAAAAATTATTTTTTGTCTTTCGGTCTCTTAGCGCCGTATTTGGAACGGGCCTGTTTTCTGTTGGCTACGCCTGCAGTATCAAGAGTACCTCTGATGATGTGGTATCTGGTACCTGGTAAGTCTTTTACACGGCCACCACGAATCAGAACAACGCTGTGCTCCTGTAAGTTGTGTCCCTCTCCCGGGATGTAGCTTGTTACTTCGATACCGTTGGAAAGACGAACTCTGGCGATTTTTCTAAGAGCAGAGTTAGGCTTTTTAGGTGTTGCAGTCTTAACGGCTGTACACACGCCTCTCTTCTGCGGTGCAGAAACGTTGATAGCTTTCTTCTGTAAAGAGTTGTATCCCTTCTGCAGAGCCGGAGCTGTTGATTTCTTTTCAGATGTCTGTCTTCCCTTTCTTACTAACTGGTTAAATGTAGGCATCCTTTTCACCTCCTGTGATATTGTCTGTGGTTGCTTTTTTAAGCTTGTATTTTTGCGCAGAAAAACCTTGATTTTTGCACGCTTCCTTATTATATCCAGTTTGCAGTGCACTGTCAAGGTATAAAATACAATTTTTTCCCGCAAAATAAAGGGTTTTGTTACGACACTTTCTTTTCCAAAAGTACCTGCCTGCGAACAACAAAAAAAGGCTTGCACAGTAATCAAGTACCGTACAAAACCTTTTTTTCAGACTCTCCTGACATCAAAATGTGAAGAGCCTCCGCTTTCTTTTTCCAATTTTTTCTACTGTGGTCCCTGATATTCGGACTTGCCCAAGCCAAGAATCAGTAAAAAGATCGGATTTAAGAGAACCAATCCAACTGTAAATCCAACTCCATGGCCATATGCCTTGGACATTTTGTGAAGTGCAAGGATGTTGAGCACCCATGCCGCAAACAGAAAAGCACTGCCAAGCATTGACATGGCGTCACCAAGGTATCCAAGGATCACGCCAACCACGCTGACGGCAACCGAAATCCAGAAAAACTTAACATCCCAAGTAATGCGGTACTGCACATAGTTGCTATAAATTGGGATGATGGATTTCCATCCTGCTTCGCCCGCTTTTGTAAAGATTTTCCAATATGCAATGACAGACAATACATACCATACGATTACAACCAATGCATATGTGGCAATCAATCCGAGAATAATTCCAGCTGCTGCTAACTCCATACTCTTTCCTCCTTTGTGTTATATGATTTTATTTACCAAAAAACGCATTTACCCCGGCCAGCAATCCATTTGCCAGTGTCTCCAGAGTTGCGTTTGAATGGTCCGAAGCTTTGTCTCCCAGCTCGATATCCACGCTTGGGATGGTCGAGTAGGATGTCTGGGTCAGATCCATTTCCATGCTGCCTTTCGAATAAATCTTAACTCCTTCTCCTCTTAATCCATTTACCAGTGATTCGCCCAACTGATTATGCTGCTGCCAGTGAGAGGCAACCGGATCCATCGCCCGGTAAGTCGCATTGCTCGGAACGCTCATGAAAAAAGCGCCCTTGTTGCTGCTCGTTGAATCCCAGTGCAAGGCAATATGACAGTCCGCATTGTTGTTGGCGATTACGGTACGTGCTACATTGTCCAGCTGAACATCATCCGACTCGCGGATCATCAGTACATCGTATCCAGCATTCAGAAGCTTTGTTTTAAGAATCTTCGCCATCGCCAGTGTTACCTTACTCTCCGCGGTTCCATCTGCAAAGGTCATACCGCTGGAAACTGCGACCGCTGAGGTTGCACCCGCGCCGGTCGTACCTCCCGTCACCTTGGCGCTTCCATCTGGGTGGCACTGTGTTTTTACGCTTCCACCACCGCTCGTTCCATGGCCTGCATTGACACAGACGACTTTATTTTTCTTATCTGAAGCTGTCGTGCGGTACAGCATCGCGCTTCCGCTGTTGATTTTCGAATAATTGGCATATTTATAATTAGAAGAAAGGACGATCGCCGTTCCGTCTGAAGTCTGTGACACAGCTGTCTGCCCCGCCGCCTGAACCAAACCATTAGAAGCTGGTTTTTGGTTCGTCACATACTCTGATGAAACATAATATTTCTTTCCATTCAAAAGAATCGTTGTCCACTTTCCACTGCTTTCTACACGCTCCAACTTCTGACCGTAGGACAGATTTCCCGCAATATTATTGTCCTTAATCTGTGCTGATGTCCGATAGCGCAATGAGGACGTATTCACATACACGGAGTCATTTGCCAGTGCGGTCTGTGACATGCCGGCTGTCATCAACAGCGCAGCCGCTACTCCCATTGCATGTTTTTTTATTTGACTCTGTTTCTTCATTTTTACTTATATTCCCCTTTCTCTGTTCAGGGCAATCTATCTCATGTTCCACATATAGAGTAAATCCGGTTCTGCCCTTCTTTTCTCTATCAGTATACGAAATTCTATTCTCAAATTCAAGGAAATCTACCGCACCGATCCCTTACAATTTTCTGTCTATCGTTCAAATTCTTTTTGTAGTAATATTATATCCTGCCAAAGGACACACTTAAGACACAAAAAATCCGCCGTTCTGCATGCAAACGGTAAGTGACCGATATTCTGCAGTCCGGCGGTTTTTATTTTATACAGGCGGAGAAAGCCCATTTCTCACGATCCGAAGCTTCCTCCGCCTGTATATTCACTTGATTTTTTTTACTCTTCGTCGCTTAACTCATCTTCGTTGAGTACAATCTTGTCTGCCTCGTCCAGTTCAGCCGGCTCGTTGAAGTCGTCCTCTGCCAGATCGATGTCATCCTCTTCCTCAACATCGGTGTTCAGCTTGATGGAGCGGTAACGCTTCATACCGGTACCAGCCGGAATCAGCTTACCAATCAGAACGTTCTCTTTCAGACCAATCAGCTTATCTACCTTACCGTTGATGGCAGCCTCGGTCAGAACCCTGGTTGTCTCCTGGAAGGAAGCAGCGGATAAGAAGGAGTCGGTTGCCAGAGATGCCTTGGTGATACCCAGCATAACCTGACGTCCGATCGCCGGCTCTTTGCCCTCGGCTACCAGCGCCTCGTTCATCTCGTTGAAATCGAGTACATCCATGGATACGCCCGGCAGTACGTCGGAATCTCCACTTTCCTCAATCTTAATCTTCTTTAACATCTGGTGTACGATCATCTCGATATGCTTATCGTTGATTTCTACACCCTGTAAACGGTATACACGCTGTACTTCCTGGATCATGTAATCCTGTACGGCACGGACGCCCTTGATTTTCAGAATATCGTGCGGGTTTACGCTACCTTCGGTCAGCTCGTCACCGGCCTCCAGAACCGCGCCGTCCTGAATCTTGATACGGGAGCCGTAAGGAATCAGGTAGGTCTTGGAATTGCCCGTCTCATTATCTGTGATAATGATCTCACGTTTCTTCTTGGTATCTTTGATGGTAGCCACACCGCCGAACTCAGCGATGATAGCAAGTCCCCTCGGCTTACGTGCCTCAAAAAGCTCCTCGACACGCGGAAGACCCTGTGTGATATCGCCGCCGGCAACGCCGCCCGAGTGGAACGTACGCATGGTCAACTGTGTACCAGGCTCACCGATGGACTGTGCAGCGATGATGCCGACTGCCTCGCCGACCTGAACCGGCTGGCCGGTTGCCATGTTGGCACCGTAGCACTTCGCACACACACCGATATGGGATTTACAGGTCAGGACGGTACGGATCTTGATGGAATCTCTGCCCTGTTTCTTGAGTGCTGCCATAACAGCGGCTGCACGCTTCGGCGTACACATATGGTTCTTCTCGATGATCACTTCGCCGGTATCCGGGTCTGTGATTGTCTCAGCGATGAAACGTCCTGTGATACGCTCCTGCAGTGTCTCGATGGTCTCCTGGCCATCCATGAATGCCTTGATCTCCATGTACGGGATCTCCGGCTTATCCCAGCAGCAGTCATCCTCGCGGACAATCAGATCCTGGGAAACGTCTACCAGACGTCTGGTCAGGTAACCAGAGTCGGCGGTACGAAGAGCCGTATCGGACATACCCTTTCGAGCTCCGTGTGCGGAGATGAAGTACTCCAGTACGTCCAGACCCTCACGGAAGTTGGACTTGATAGGAAGTTCGATCGTATGACCGGTCGTATCTGCCATCAGTCCTCGCATACCGGCAAGCTGTTTGATCTGCTTATCCGATCCTCGCGCACCGGAGTCAGCCATCATGAAGATGTTGTTATATTTGTCAAGTCCTGTCAGCAGGTCGTGAGTCAACTGATCATCGGTTGCCTTCCAGGTCTCGATAACTTCTTTGTAACGCTCTTCCTCTGTGATAAGACCACGGCGGAAGTTCTTTGCGATATGGTCAACCGTCGCCTGTGCGTCAGCGATCAGCTTCGGCTTGCTGGCCGGTACGGTCATATCGGAAATGGATACGGTCATGGCTGCACGTGTGGAATACTTGTAGCCAATCGCCTTGATATCATCCAGGGTGATCGCTGTCTGGGTTGCACCATGGACATTGATAACTTTCTCCAGAATCTGCTTTAACTGCTTCTTTCCTACGTGGAAGTCAACTTCCAGTTTCAGCTCGTTCTCTTTCTGGGAACGATCCACGAAGCCCAGATCCTGCGGGATGATCTCGTTGAAGATGAAACGGCCTACGGTAGACTCGATAACACCGGTCTTTTCCGTGCCATCTGGCATCGTACGGGTTACTCTTACTTTTACGCGGGAATGCAGGGTAACAACCTTGTTCTCGTATGCAAGAATCGCCTCGTTGATGCTCTTAAATGCCATGCCCTCGCCCTTGGCACCCGGACGCTCCTGAGTCAGATAGTAGATACCAAGTACCATATCCTGAGAAGGAACGGCTACCGGACCACCATCGGACGGTTTTAACAGGTTGTTCGGGGAAAGCAGCAGGAAACGGCACTCTGCCTGTGCTTCCACGGAAAGCGGAAGATGTACCGCCATCTGGTCGCCATCGAAATCGGCGTTGAATGCGGTACAAACAAGCGGATGCAGCTTGATTGCCTTACCTTCTACCAGAATCGGCTCAAATGCCTGGATACCCAGACGATGCAGGGTAGGAGCACGGTTTAACATAACCGGATGCTCTTTGATTACATCCTCGAGAACGTCCCAAACTTCCGGCTGAAGGCGCTCTACCATCTTCTTTGCATTTTTAATGTTGTGAGCGGTTCCGTTGGAAACCAGCTCTTTCATAACGAACGGTTTAAACAGCTCGATCGCCATCTCTTTCGGCAGACCGCACTGGTAAATCTTTAACTCCGGTCCTACGACGATAACGGAACGTCCGGAATAGTCAACTCGCTTACCTAACAGGTTCTGACGGAAACGTCCCTGTTTACCCTTTAACATATCCGAAAGGGACTTGAGGGCACGGTTGCCAGGACCGGTAACCGGACGGCCGCGGCGGCCATTGTCGATCAGGGCGTCAACTGCCTCCTGAAGCATACGTTTCTCGTTGCGCACGATGATGTCCGGTGCGCCAAGCTCCAGAAGTCTTGCCAGACGGTTGTTACGGTTGATAATACGGCGGTACAGGTCGTTTAAGTCGGAGGTTGCGAAACGGCCACCATCCAACTGTACCATCGGACGGATATCCGGCGGGATAACCGGGACAACGGTCATGATCATCCACTCCGGTTTGTTGCCGGAATTTCTGAATGCCTCTACAACTTCCAGACGTTTGATGATGCGGGCACGTTTCTGTCCGGTTGCATCCTGTAACTGATTTCTCAGATCCTCAGAATCCTTCTCCAGGTCAATCGCCTGTAAAAGCTCCTGTATCGCCTCGGCACCCATGCCGACACGGAAGGAACCGTAACCGTATTTCTCGACCTCGTCACGGTACTCCTTCTCAGACAGCACCTGCTTCATCTGAAGGCCGGTCTGTCCTGGATCCAGAACGATGTAGGAAGCGAAGTACAGAACTTTCTCCAGAGTTCTTGGAGAAATGTCCAGAATCAGACCCATGCGGCTCGGGATTCCCTTGAAATACCAGATGTGGGAAACCGGGGCTGCAAGCTCGATATGACCCATGCGCTCACGGCGGACGCTGGCTTTCGTAACCTCAACGCCGCAGCGGTCACAGATAACACCTTTATATCTGATTTTTTTATATTTACCACAGTGGCATTCCCAGTCCTTGCTCGGTCCAAAGATTCTCTCACAGAACAGGCCGTCTTTCTCCGGCTTTAATGTTCTGTAGTTGATGGTCTCCGGCTTTTTAACCTCGCCGTGAGACCACTCCAGAATCTTTTCAGGGGATGCCAAACCGATCTTGATTGCGTCAAATGTCAATGGTTGATATGTTTCATTTGTCTCTGGCATGAGCGGTACTCCCTCCTATCGATTATTCTTCGTCGTCAGATCCATTATCATCGGAAACGTTTGCATAGTCATCGTCCGTATAGCCGTCTGCCTCTGCTGTATACTCATCGTGCGCTACATCGGTCAGCTCACCATCTTTAAATTCCTGCTCCTGGTAACCGTAGTTGCCGAAGGACTCATTCTGAGAGTAACGTTTGCTGTCGCCCTCGATGACGGAACGAAGATCGGTATCGCCTTCGTCGATGTTCTCCTTGAGCTCGATCTCGGAACCATCCTCTGCCAGAACTCTGACATCCAGACCCAGGGACTGAAGCTCTTTTAAGAGTACCTTGAAGGACTCCGGAATACCCGGCTCCGGGATATTCTCGCCCTTGATGATCGCCTCGTATGTCTTCACACGGCCTACCACATCATCGGACTTCACGGTCAGGATCTCCTGCAGCGTGTAGGATGCGCCATACGCCTCCAGAGCCCAAACCTCCATCTCTCCGAAACGCTGGCCGCCGAACTGAGCTTTACCACCCAGCGGCTGCTGTGTAACGAGGGAGTAAGGACCTGTGGAACGTGCATGGATCTTATCATCAACCAGATGATGCAGTTTCAGGTAATGCATGTGTCCGATTGTAACCGGGCTGTCGAAGTACTCGCCGGTACGTCCATCTCTCAGGCGGACTTTACCGTCACGTCCGATCGGAACGCCCTTCCAGAGTTTTCTGTGCTCCAGATGGGTGCCCAGATACTCCATAACTCCCGGATCAACAATATCTTTATATTTTGCTTCGAACTCTTCCCAGGAGGTGTTGACATAGTCATTTGCCATCTCCAGAGTGTTCTGAATATCCGTCTCGTCTGCGCCGTCGAAAATCGGGGTGGATACATCAAAACCAAGTGCTTTCGCAGCAAGGCTTAAATGGATCTCCAGGACCTGTCCGATATTCATACGGGACGGTACGCCCAGTGGGTTCAGTACGATGTCGAGCGGGCGGCCATTCGGAAGGAACGGCATATCCTCAACCGGAAGTACACGGGAAACGACACCCTTGTTACCATGACGACCAGCCATCTTATCACCGACGGAAATCTTTCTCTTCTGTGCAATGTAGATACGAACGGTCTTGTTTACACCCGGAGCCAGCTCGTCGCCGTTCTCTCTTGTAAATACCTTCGCATCAATGATGATACCGTACGCACCGTGCGGTACTTTCAGGGAGGTATCACGAACCTCTCTTGCCTTCTCACCGAAGATCGCACGTAACAGGCGCTCTTCTGCGGTCAGCTCAGTCTCTCCCTTCGGAGTAACCTTACCTACCAGGATATCACCGGCACGAACCTCTGCACCGATACGGATGATACCGCGCTCGTCCAGATCTTTCAGTGCATCCTCGCCGACACCCGGAACATCTCTTGTGATCTCTTCCGGCCCGAGCTTCGTATCACGTGCTTCTGCTTCATATTCTTCAATATGAACGGATGTGTAGACATCGTTCATAACAAGCTTTTCACTTAAGAGAACTGCGTCCTCGTAGTTGTAAC
>JBNMLY010000028.1:0-21207 GCA_050875065.1 Otoolea sp.
CTCCGGAGTCGGGGTTGGGGTTGGATCCGGATTCGGCGTCGGATCCGGAGTTGGGGTTGGGGTTGGATCCGGATTCGGCGTCGGATCCGTCTTTCCATTGACAAAGTTTACTTTCAGCGTTTCACCGCCCTTGATAGCCCCCATATAAACCGTCGCGCTCTCCACACCAGTCGCCGGATTGATTACGCTGCCTACGCCCTTCTCTTCTGTCATCTGCTTATATGCCTCCTCATCACAGATCACATAAATATTGGTATCTACCTCATAACCTTCCGGCGCCGCCTTTTCCTGCAGGTAATAAACTACCCCTTCCAGAAGGGCATAATCAATATTCAGTGTTCCATTGGTGGTAGAAATCGTATAATTCAGTTCTTTATTATCTGGATCGTACTCTACCCAGCCATAGTAGCCATCTGTGACCAGTTTTTTACTCTCGCTTCCGTCCTCATTTTTAACAATTTCATAAACCGGATCGACATAAACACAATATTTCGCCACATCCACCGTTTTCTGGTTTCCCTGCTCATCTGTCTCGGTTTTGCTGTCAATATACCACAGGTAGAACGATGTCTGTCCTTCGCCCTCGTCGTCCCCCAGCTGATTGCCCTCTGTGTCCACCTTCGTCAGGTTAAATGTACCGTCCTGCTGTTTAAGTACCATCGAACTATACCAGTTCCAGGCAGTATTCTGATAATTATTATCTGCCCGCGGACCATCAATATTCGTCGCCATCGTAAATGCCACCCAGGTAGCCTCATCCGCCGTAAGCCCTGAATCCAGAAGCGCATTAAAATACGCATTCGCCCTGTCCCAGGCGCCTTCCGTTTCATTCAGTTTATCCGCCATATAGTCGCCGATCGTCATCTCATATCCATCCGAAGCCCACTGTCCATGTCCATGACCATGATCCACACTGTCGTTTCCGAGAAGCTGATCCATCTCCTCCCGGCTGCCAACCCGAAAGCTGAAAATACGGTTATAGAAATCAGCATACTGGCTGCTGGAATGAATCCGCATCGGATCCAGGGCAGCCAGGGAACCATTGTCCGTCTCTCCCGCCCTTGTCAGCTCATTGACTGCATCCGAATTGTTTAAAAGTAACTCTTCAATGGTCGAATATGCCGTTCCGTCCTTGTCATTGTAATATTTAAGGACTTCCCCCTCCAGCGTCGTGTTATGTTTAGAAAGGTACTGATTCAGGGCATCCTGAATCTTTCTGGCAGACGCACGGATCGCAGATATTTCACTGCCGCGCATATAAGGAGCACAATATTTGCTGCCATCCGCCTTGATCGCATAATTCGTCTTTCCGCTGGACGGAACCGATCTCACAACATAATTACCAGACCCTCTCGGCTCTTCCTTTACCTGGGCACTGTTAAATTCACAGTAATAACAGTCATACTTCTCTGAATAAAGATAATATTTACTGCCAATTCGATACACCGGCGTACCAATTTTGATATCGTCTTTTGTCAGGTTCTGAGAATGGGAAGTTGTCAGGTTTCCATCCTTATCAATTCCGTACTGCCACTGGGATTTTGTCTCTTTCAGCGCTTCATCAATCAGGTTCTCGATTACCCCCGTTGTAGCCGCATTGTCAATATCATACTTGGGGGACAAAAATCCCTGCGTATAGTCTTCCGGAAGCTCCTGTCCATCAAAACCGATGATACCCGTCTGATCCGAATTTCCCATATCCGGCGTCGATACCGTAAAACTATTATTTTTATACACATACGTATGTTTAGAACCATTGGTCACATATACGTCAAACACGGTCGTACATCCCGGCTCCTGATACAGACGAACCGTTCCATCCGCCACATGATAAAGATATTCAACCCCGCCAAATGACTGTCGGATCGTGGATTCACCATAGTAACGTGCATCTTCCAGCGCGCCCGCGCCCTCCCGTGTCTGGAACCACCGATCGAATTCCGCTTTCCCGGCTGCCTGAATTTCATCCAGAACTTTGCTCAGTTCAATCGTCTGATCGCCCTTTGCTTCTTCTTTAATATGAAATGTTATCTTAAATTTTCCTTCTTCTTTATCATAAATATATTCGTAATTTTTTTCGGCAGGAGCCGGTTCCGCCTCCTCCGTTTTCTGTCCGCCTTCCGGGTTCGTTCCCAAATCCTCTTTCTGATCTGATTCCTCCTGCTTTTCTGCCCCGGCTGTATCTGTTCCGGATGCTGTGCCCGAACCACTATGGGAAGAATCCCCTGTCACATCCTGTCCACTTCCGTTTCCATCGGACGGTGCCCCTGGAATCACTTCCACCGTATCAGACTGCGCCGGGCGCTCGATTGCATCATACGGATTTTCTGTCTTATTCCCCGATTCCGTCGCAGCGTCCCCTAACTGGTTTTCTGACTTCTTTTCGGAATTCCCTGAATCAGACATCCCTTCTATCCCGCTTTCCTGCGCTGGAGTACCATTTTCTTCATTCCCCTGCGCCGCCTGATTCCTCTCCTGCTCTTTATCTGAACCCTGTGACGAATCGCCCCCCGGTGCTTTGTCGGAACCCTGTGACGAATCGCTTCCCGGCTCTTTGTCGGAACCCTGCGGCGAATTGCCTCCCGGTGCTTTGTCCGAACCCTGCGGCTGATCGCTTCCCGGTGCTTTGTCCGAACCCTGCGGCTGGTCGCTTCCCGATGCTTTGTCCGAACCCTGTGACGAATCACTTCCCGGCTCTTTCTCCGCTCCCTGAGACTGACCGTTTTCCTGGGGCTTATCACTCACCTGTGTTTCTGCCCCTTTCTCTCCGCTTTCTCCTGCTTCGTTCGCTTTCCCTGCCTCATTCCTGTCAGTTGTGTCCGATGCGGACGCGCCCGATGCTGTTTCCGTCCCTACGCCGCTATCTTCCGCATACGCAATGGACGCCCCACTGGGAGCCAATGAAAGCACCACCGCCAGCCACACAGCCGTTGCACGGCGCAACGGATGGCTCCACTTTTTTCTTTTGTTTCTTCTTTCCCATTTCTTCTCTTCCATCCTCTTTACCTCCTGTTTCGTCTAATGTACTCTCGGAATCTTTCTGTGCTTGATTTTGTGAGATGATTTTTTGTCAACTGTGCCCAAATTTCTGAGGCGTACGCAGTGCGTACGTTGATGAAATTCGGGTGCAGCTGGCGGAAAATCAGCCGCAAAAGCGAGTGCAGGAAAGACTCCGAAAGTACATTCTAATGGCACATCCACGATATCGTGGCAGCACATCTCATTCATCTGCATACCCGTCCGCCTGAAGTACCTGCGAAAACGGGTCCGCCCCATCCGCCTCTTCATAGGCATACAAAATCGTTCTGGCATTTTCAAATTCATAACTGCAAGTCACAAACGAGTACAGACGCGCCACCGTCCCCGAAACCGGCGCGGACGCGCTCGCATTCGCTGTCATCTGCCGGATATAGGTCAAAAACTCCTGCCCCGATGTAAAGACGGTCTTGCGTCGGATCGCATCCGGCGAAGTGCAGACCGCAGCCAATGCCTTCAAATGAATCTCCCGTTCCGGCGTATAAAGAATGAGCGCCGAATGCCGGTCAAAATAATCCTGATCTTTATATCTGGATATATCTTTAAACATACTTCCATTTTTCATATGGTGCCCATACAGAATATTATGCTGCGACGAAAAATCCGGCAGATCGGCATAATCCAAAAAAATCGTTCCCGCTGAACTCTTCTGTCCGTTTAAATCCCGGTGCAGATAATATTCGTTGTCCGTTCCCTGAACCACCGGATAATTAATCTGTGTCCCAGGAATCTGAATCCATGCCACCACATCTGGATTTTCTGTATGCAGGGCCGTAAAGTTAACGGCTGGCACATAGGCTTCCGTCTCATTCCAAGCTGCCTGCGTTTCCTCTTTCTGCATTGTTTCCTTCGGCTCCTCCCTCTGTGCCTCTGTCTCAGGGAGCTGCGTTACTTCTTCCACCAGTTTTTCATGCGCCTTTCTCTGGCGCACTTCTTCCCTCTCGTGCAGCACTGTGCCAACCGTCCCTAAAAGAAGACAAACCACAGCTGCCGCTGCTGCTAATGTCCGCATCCACTTACGCATCGATTCCTCCATCTCTGCCCGTGAAATGCTGGCACTTTAAAGTTAAATTAAATCATGCTCACACAAATATATATATTGCAGTCAGCATAGACAGCACAGCAGCCGCGTTTCCAGGCGGCGCCGGAGATACCTCTCCCTGGCACCGCCCGTTTCGCTTGCTTTTATAACCGGGCACATTCTATTTTTTGTCCTGGACTATTCTTCTGTCTTTCTTCTGCCTGTATAAAATACATATGCTGCCGCCATCATACCAAACGCCAGCAGCGCCATCGGCGCTCCCATCGGCTCCGATTCGCCCGTCTTTGGAAGCCCCTCGGTCGGTTCTACTATCTCCGGCTGTGGTTCCGGAATGGCCGGTGGAACCGGCTCCGTTGGCTGCATCGCCACCGGGGTTGTGGAGCTTCTGCTGCCTGTTCTGCTGCCTGAACTACTTCTTCCTCCATGACCGCCGCTGCTGCCGCCTCCGTGATTCGGAGTTGGCGTCGGTTCCGGTGTTGGGGTTGGGGTCGGCTCTGGCGTCGGCTCCGGCTCTGGCGTTGGATCTGGATCTGGTGTCGGCTTCGGATCCGGCGCCGGGGTTCCATGTTCCACTACATAACTCACCGTCGGCTTTGGAAATTCCTCCGGCTGATAGGACGTTCCACGGCTGTCTACCGGATACAAGATTGCCTCCTGGTTGGTATAAAGGCCGTCATAATGCAGGCTTCCATCCCGATCGTAATTTCCATACGTGCCATCCTTCGTCTTTGGATTTACCAGTTTTACCGTGTAGGTAAGCTGAACCGGTGCAAAATTTGAAACCGGTTCCTCAATATACCAGGTAAACATCTCTGTCCCCGCCTTATCTCCTGCCTCATACACTACCTTAAACCGGTAATTCTGTTCATTCAGCTCTCCGTCCCCAAAATACCAGGTATCGCCATCCTGCTTCATAGGTAACGCAACGCCTCCCACAGCCAGCTGATCGACGCCATCGAAATCAAAGTCATAATCGCCATCTGCATATCCGATGTAATCCTGGACAACCGACCCTTTATCAACCGCATACAAAATATCCTTCTCTATATTTTCAAAAGAAACCGACACTCCATTCGAAAGGTATCGCATAAAACTCTGTCCCCATTCATACGTGCTGGCGTCTCCCATCGGACTTGCCTGCATCGCATAACAGTGATACCCTTCTCTCGCTGCCAGTGTATACGCCTCATAAGAGAGGTAGAGGGCTTTATCAATGGAATTGACATAATTCCCCGATTCCTCCGTCGGTGTAATCTGCGATACATCCGGCTCCGTTCCATACGGATAATCGTGCGCATCTCCCTGTGTCAAAATGGCGGATCCGATTCCAAGCAGCCAATTCCTCCAGTCGGCCGGCGCCTGGTTATTTCCATATTTCAGCATCCAGTTATCTGGTCCCGCCCAGGATAACTTCGCACCGTCACTCTCAAATCCCCACGCAACCGCCGTCGGCTCCTCATTAAACATATACGTAATTCCGTCGCTGACGACCACCAGCGTTTTCCGCTTGCTTTCCACCGATATATCCTGATCTAACATGGCTTTCCCTGCCAAAATCCCTGCGTGCAGATTCGTGCCACTCTTGATTTCCTGCCGGATTGCCCTCTCGATTTCCCCATACTCTGTTTCCAGGTCTAAAAATCCGGACGAGTGCGCCTCTTTATTAAAAATCACTACGCCCACTTTGACTTTCGCGCCCTTTTCCTGCACCTCTTTCTGCAGGTTCCGAAGCATTTCAAGCGCCTGTTCTTCCAGCTCCGTACTGGTTGATTTATCCAGCACCAGCACGACATCACTCACAAGTGCCGTCTCTGCGGACGGAAGGGACAGCGTTACTTTCGAACGGAAGTCTCCATCCAGCGGCTCTGCCGTCTTGGATTTGGACGTCCCGCCCTCCGGAATCGTCGGCAGCTCTCCCCCCGGAACCGTATACGATACCGTTGGCTTTCCAAATGCCTCCGGCTCTCCTTCCTGATGGGAACGGCTGATCGGATAAAGAATGGCTTTCCGATTGGTGTAAAGGCCATCATATTCCTCACTTCCATCCTCATCGTACTGTCCATACGTTTCCCCCGGATTGCTCTTCGGATTTACCAGTTTTACCGTGTACGTAAGCTGAACTGGCTCGCTGTTTTTGACCGCCTCATTCATCGTCCAGACGAAATGTTCCCCTTCCTCTTTGTCCTCAGGGTCATATTCCACCTTAAAGCGATACTGGCTGGCGTCGACTCCTTCATTTCCAAAATAAACGGTATTGCCATCCTCAAATCTGGAAAGTTCCGTTCCTCCGACCGTCAACTGATCGACGCTCTTTAAATCAAAGTTGTAATCCCCCTCTTTCCAGCCTATATAATCCTCTACGGTTGAGCCTTGATCGACCGCATAGAGAATGTCATTTTTAATATCTGTAAAGGTTACCTTTTTTCCATTTGCTAAAAACTTAACAAAACTAGGCCCCCATTGATAGTTGTTTCCAGCCTCTGACCCGATCGGCATCGCATAACAATGGTACTGTTCCTTCGCCGCCTCCAGATATGCTTCATAGGAAAGGTAGAGCGCCTTATCCACACTGTTCGCATACTGGCTCGAATCCTTGGCAGGGGTAACCGCGTTTCCTTCTTCCGGGCCGCCTGAATGATAGGGATAATCATATCCATCGCCCTGCTCCTCTAACTGCGCCTGTATCAGTCCCAGGCGTCCGTTCCATTCTTCTGCGGAGAGCGCTTTATTATCGCCATACTTGAGCAGCCAGTTATCTGGTCCCGCCCAGGCCAGCTTTACCCCATCATTCTGAAATCCCCAGGCAACGGCTGTCGGTTCTTCTTCCCCAAACAGATACGTGATTCCATCACTCAGCACAATCAGGCTTTTTCTGTCTGCTTCCACGGCCGTATCTTCATCCAGCATCTTCTTTCCAGCCAAAATTCCCGCTGAAAGATTGGTTCCACTGTGGATTTCCTGTTTAACCGCCGCTTCAATCTCCGAATACTGCGTTTCCAGATCCAGAAAGCCCGTGGTATGTGCTTCCTGGTTAAAAATAACGATTCCGACCCGGACGCTGGCGCCATTTTCTTTTTCCTGCGCCCGTAATTCCTGAAGCATTTCCAGCGCTTCCTTCTCTAATTCCGCACTGGTCGACTTATCGAGGACAAACACGACGTCATTGGCAAGCAGTTCTTCTGCTGACGGCAGGGAAAGCGTAACCTGGGATTCAAAGTTTTCATCCAGGTTGGTTGCTTTCTTGGACTTTGAAATCTGCCAGCGCGGGATCTCTTCCATCTCCCCGGCTGACAGGGCTGCCACCTCTGTAAGCCCTAACTCCATGGCCGAGGTGACAAAAACCGCCGCCGAACCATGCTGGATGCCAACCGTTCCATAGACATCCCCCAGAATCCGCTCTGTCCCTTCTTTATCCTCTTCCTCCCAGCTCTGTGCCCCGCTTCCACTCTTCTCTTCGGCAGCCGTGCTGATATTCGATGGCGTCGCCAGAGATGCCGAAGTCAGAAACATGGAAAAATGCCCGGAACGTGATACCTGAAGCGAATCTTTGTCCTCTTCCTTCCCATTTTCCGCCCCCGCATCCGGCTCTGCCTTTTCATGACTATCCTCTGCTTCCGGGGCAGAACCAGAATCTTCTTTTCCAGATTCTTCTTTCCCAGGTTCTTCTTTCTGAGACGGCTCCGCTTCTTCCGCTTCCTTTCCTCCTTCGCTGTCTGTTCCCGGAGCCGCACTATCCTTTTCTGATTCTTTCCCCGGATTTTCCTTCGGATTGTCCTGTTTTTCTTCTTCCTCTCTACTTGTGTCCGCTGTCTCTGCATCGGAAGAGGTATTCGAAGCCTCTGGCTCTCGTCCCGTCTCTTTTTCGCCCGGTTCTTCCGCTTTCTCCGGATTCTGGAGGTCATCTCCTGCCTCTACTCCCTCCCCCATTTCCGGGTTGGCAACGTCCTTTTCCTCCTCATCCTCTGCATCCGTGACAGCTTCTTCCTCTTTCTGAGGTGTTTCCGTCAAGGAATCTGCCTGCGATTCACGTTCTGCTTTCCCTGAATCGTCCACTTCCGCTTTTTCCGCGCTTTCCCCTGGTTCCCCCACGATTTCCTGGGCTTTGGCCGGAACCTCTTCTTCGACCTCCCACTGTTTCTTTACTTCCTGGAGCGGTGCTACCCGGATGGTTTCACTGACTTTTCCATTTACCGAAATGCGTCCTGCCTGCTCCCTGGAAGAAGTATTCGTCAACAGAAACAACAACTCCTCATTTCCGCTGATCGTGTAATGCTCCATATCTTCTTCCGGCTCCAGCCGGGCATAGACATTCCAGCGGAGGGAACCGCCCCCGCCCGTTTCTTCCGGGTGCAGTTCATACAAATCCCCCCCGGCAAACAACGCCTCATAGGCCTCTGCCTCATCGCCGGAAAATTCATACGCACCTTCCCGCAACGTCTTCCCTTTTTTCGCCGCCTCCCGCATCGCCTGGCGGAGCGACTCTTTTTCAAATGAAATTTCCTTTCTTTCCTTGCCGCCTGCTAACGCAGCTGCGGCAAACGCAGTTGTATTGGCTACACTGGTACTCAGCATACTGCTGCACAAAAGCACCGACATCAGGCGTTTTGACTGATAGCCCAGCCAGGAACGCCTATGCCTTTTCCCCTCTGGATTTGCCTTTACCATCCTTCTACCTCCTGCCATATCGATAATATCGTGTTACTCTCCTCCCTTCTGTACTGCCTTGATGCCATATTCACGCAATAATGGCTCGTACAGTTCCTCTTCTGCTTTTTTCCGCGCCGCCACCGCATCCTCAAGCTTCTCAAAGGTTCACAGATTGTACACTTTTCCCTGAAAACCGATCGCCGCCCTCCACCGGGAATTTTCCCGCCGGTAGACTCCGCGGTAGCCGCTGGTATTGTTTGCCGTATTTTTCTGATTCGCGATCCGCTCCAGACAGGTTCCTTCCACGAAATGAATCGCTTTTTTCATATTTTTCTTCCGTGTCTCCGCCTGCAGACAGCCACAGCTTTTTGTTTTGCCTGCACACAGGCTTTCTTTCGCCACCTCGATCCGTTTTCCACAGCTGCAAAGACATTCCCAGTATTCTCCAGATCGATGGGGATTATCCACCTCTGCCAGGACTTTCAATCGTCCAAACTGCCTCCCCGTCAGATCGAGCCGCCGTTTGGAGGGCAGCTCCTTCCGGTAACAGCCGCAGCTTTTTGTATGCCCCGTTTTCAGATGAGACTCTTCCACCGTTTTTTCCTTTCCGCATTCACACCGGCACAGCCAGTAATGGCGTCTTCCCGCGCCTTCCCGCTTTACCTCCCGGCAGACGAGCAGACGTCCAAACCGACGGCCTGTCAAATCCTCCCTCATTGCTCTCACCTTCTTATGTGTAATTTTTTAATTTTTTGTTGAATTTTTGTAATAAACTTGTCATTCGAATGATACGTTTAGATTTGTATGCAGATTATACCCTACTTATAACCAAAAGTTTTTTTTTAATTTCACGCTTTTTCGACAAGATAGTCGATCATTTCAGCAATCTTTCACAATTTTTGACGCCCGTTTCCTGCCGATTTTTCGAACAATCTGCACAAACCTGCGTCGATCGATTTTTTCCTTTTCCCCGCCCACCGACGCCCCTCAGCCCTATATTTCCTCCCAGCCGACGCTGCTAAAAACTCCGACAGACGCAAAAAAGCCGCCCAAATGCATTTTTCGTTTCACGTCCATCGCTATCCTTTTACCGATAACGGACAAAAACGGAAAATGCCTTTGAGCGGCTTTCTCCTGCTTTTATTCTGTTTTTTATTTATTTCGTCTTCTAGGCTTCCTCCGACCGGATTGCCCAGCGCATTTTCGTGGAGCGCGCGCGTGGGTTCTGGACACACTCCTCTGCCGACGGTCGAACTACCTCTTTGGAATACGCCTGATAAATGCCTGCCCGGTAGCCCTCTTTGAGCGCTGCCTTTACCAACTTGTCCTCCCCTGAATGGAATGTCAGAATGGCGACCCGTCCGCCTGGCCGGAGCGCATCCGGTAATTTCTCCATAAATTCATACAGCACTTCAAATTCCTGGTTCACATCAATCCGAAGTGCCTGGAACACGCGCTGGCAAGTCTTTTTCATTGTCTCTTTTTTCTCCTTTTCCGGCAAAAAATCCAGCGTTTTTTCAATCACTGCGCGCAGCTTCGTCGTCGTATCAATCTGGTTTCCACGCCGTATCTCATCCGTGATCGCCCTTGCCAGTTCTTCACAATATGGCTCATCTGAATTTTCATACAGCATCCCCGCCAGTTCTTCCCTGTCAATCGTCTCCAGCCGTTTGGCCGCACTGATCCCTTTTTCCTGGTTCAGACGCAGATCCAGCGGTCCATCTACCTTAAACGAAAATCCTCTTTTCGGATTGTCGATTTGCATCGATGAGACGCCCAGATCCGCCAAAATGAAATCAAATCCGCCTGCTTCCCTCGCTATCTCATCGATTGTGCAGAAATTTTGAAGCCGGATCGAAAGAATCTCTTCGCCGTAGCCCGCTTCCTCTAAACGCCGACGCGTCTTCGCCGATTCTTCCGGATCGACATCCGTCGCATACATATGCCCCTGTCCCTGTAAGCAGGCGAGCATCGCCTTCGTATGCCCTCCATATCCCAGCGTTGCATCAAATCCCACCTGTCCTGGCTGTATCTGCAAAAAATCCAGAATTTCCTTTACCATGATGGAAATGTGCATCCCCGCCGGGGTATTTCCCTTTTGAATCACATGCTGCACCATATCCTGATATTTTTCTGGCTGAAGTTCCTTATATTTTTCTTCAAATTTTTTCGGATATTTTCCTTTATATCTGACCCGCCGTTTATGCGGCACCTGGTTCTCCTGCTCCATAAAAACCTCCCTTTTTCATCTATGTACTCTCGGAATCTTTTATTGCAGGCAGCAGGCATTGACCCAACTGATAAAATTGTCGGTCGCATTTCCTGTGCGCTCTGCCATCGTATGTCCCAGTCCCCAAACCGGGTTAAAATCTACCTTTATCTTTGCCCCATCCGCATCGTAATTTTCCAGTGCCAATGCCAGATTTGCCTCCGTGGTAACTGCCGTATCGCCCTGGAACAGTCCCGTATTAATGCGGAAGAACGACGCCACCGTCGATGTGCCATATCCATCTGAATGCTCCATCAGATAATAAAGCGGGGAATACATATTCAGACGGTAATCCACCGTATGTCCCAGTGTGTCCGTCTTCTTTAAATCCTCCAGGTACGCATCCGCATATTCTGAATGTTCCTGCTCCAGAATATCTGCCAGCGTTGCATCAAAATGTGCCCCATTTCCGTCTGCATATCCAAACAGGGTATTTTCCCCCTGTCCTGCATCCAACTGATCAAACGCCGCCAGCCCCTTCGAAGCCGTCTTAACTGCCTTTGCAAACGATTCCAGATCCCGGATCTGCACGGTGTTAGTATCGGCATCATACGCGACCCAGGTTCCATCTGCATTCAGGGCGTCAATATAATCCTGTACGGTCTCGTAGGTTCCCGAGATTGTAACTCCCGCAACCGAGCCGGAATCAGAACGGCGGATATCATCCTTCTGCGTAAAATCAATCTCTGTCTGGCCTTCCTTCTTTGCGGCAGAATCTCCTTTCTTTTCGTCCCTGCCCGTTCCCGGTTTTCCATCCGGTCTTTGACCGCCCGCTCTCATTCCGGCTGAATGCTCCGAGCTCTTGGACGAATCATACGGGAACTCTGTATCTTCCAAAAAGTGGTTTAAGGACTCTTCTACCACTGATTTTATATATTCATAATAGGTCCCCGCCTGATAACGTCCATCCGCCGACGGTTCCAGCGTCAACGCCTTTCCCTGCGTATCAACCAGCCCAAGCTCATTGATATAATCGGCAAATGCCGCAGTCATATCCCCGGAAAGCCGCTGTTCCTCCTCACTAAGCCCCGTCCGGGTAATTCCCATCTGCCACTCATACGCCTCATCCGCAGATTCCAGGGATGTGATCGGGCACCAGGCCTGGGAACCATTGACGGCATCCGAAACCTGCTGTACTGCTCCAATCGCATGGAGGTAATCATCATACAGGGCTGAATCGCCCGTCACACCCAGAAGAACCGACTGCGCGCCGCCTCCCGACATTCCAAATGTAAAGATCCGATCCATATCCCCCGCAATCGTTCCCTCATTGTAGCGGATATAACGAATCGCCGCCTTCAAATCCGTTACCCCCGCCGGGGCACCTGCATCGCGTCCACGGCATCCGGCATGCACATAGATAAAGCCCTGATCGGTATATTCCGTAAAATCCTGATATTCCGTCAGCGGATCCTGCGCCGAATATCCTGGCGTATTGACCGGAAATACAATCGGGGCGGTCGAAGCCGTATATCCCCCATTTCCCGCCGTCGCCTCCCGGTTCAGCTTACAGGAGTAGGTTCCGTCCCCATTTTCTTCCGCCTCCATATAAGCAGCCGGAACAAAGATTGCCAGCGTTTCCTGCGTTTCATCCGCCGGCGTCTCACAGTAACGGATTCCCAACTGATAATATACCTTATCTGCCGCATTGTACTGCCATTTGGTTGAATCTATCCTGGAAAGATTCGTAACAGGGCTGCTCTCCTGTTCTGCACTGGCGTCGACCGCCGCCGTACTCTGCTGAACTGCTTGTCCTTCTTTTCCACTCCCACAGCCTGTTAGCTGCGTCCCTAAAAGTGCCGTCCCCAACAGAATACACACGCCTTTTTTGTAGCGTTTTTTTGAACTCATATAACTTTGCTCCTTTTCTTCAGTCTGATTGGCTTCATTATACAAAAAAACTTTAAAAAAAGTGTGAACGAACATAAATTTTCTTTTCAGTCCCCCCCGACGCGACGCCTCCACCTGCTTTTCCTGATCCCCAAACATTCCCACATTTTTTACTCGCCAAAAGCCAAGAAACAGACTTTATACGACGTGTCGAAATGAACCAAACAGCCTGCCTTTTCTACCGCCCATCGTTTCATGCAACGCAAGTTTCCCCCTGTGCTTCCCCGTCATCATTCAATTCTATCAGGGCAATCAGATAGCCGCTGATATTCATGCCTGTCCGATGATCCGACGGGGATTTTGCAAGCGTGACAAATCCACCTTTCCTGTCCAGTCGATAGATCTTATAATGCTTCCCCTGCCCCTCTACAACCAAACCATACGATTGCAACAATTTTACCATTTCGCGTGTCACATGTTTATAGCTCTTGAATGTACGTTTTAAATCTTGTTTTTGTATTTTACTCATCTTTTTCCTCCTACGCCTGCTGAAATCCTGTTTTCACTATGCCTAACGTAATTTATTTGTATGTACATTCACTCCGAGTTATAACCAAAAAAATACATTTTTTTCAAAATAATTCCATTCAATCCTATTATAAAAATGTTCGGATTTCTCTTTTTGTTCACGTTTCAAATAAAAACGTACTTTCCCCCGGCTCAACAAAAACATCCTGGATTTTCTACCAAGACTTCCAAACATAACAAGCCTGTTCTTCCTGAATTTTCCCTCCTTCCCTTTTCTGCACATTCCAAATAGAATCCTCCTGTTTCATCAAATTTTTTCTACCTCTACACAAAAAGCCAGGATAGAGTCCTTCGACAAATCATCGAAAGGCTCTATCCCGGCTCTTTGCAATTTTATCCCTTATTTTTTTATAAAATTCTAGTATCTTCCTCTGCCCTATTCACTCCTGGTACCAGCGATTAAAATGACTGCTGTATCAACATCTCCAAATATGACACCCGCGTTGTCATCTGCATAGAGTAGCCCAGCTTTTTCAGTATTTCTTCCAGTCGGTGCAGGGCCTCTTCACGTTTTTCGCTCTGTTCTACCAGAATTTCCAGTTCCAGATATTTGCCCAGTCCGGCAACCTGATCCACACAGGCAGTTACTATCCCCCAACGATAAGAGGTTCGCCTCTTTTCAACTATAAAAAGCGTCTGAAAGCCAATCTGTTCTAAGATAGCCTTACATATATCGGCATTTTCCACCCCTGTTTCCAACTCCTGCCTCGACATCGACACAGAGTCCAGCTTTGCCCCTTTATAAGTGATACGTGCATTTTTTTCTCCGCTATCCAGATTCTCAATTTTCCGTACCCGGAGTGCCTCGTCGAGCGCCGCAAAATCATGATGTGAGGCTGTATAATAAACATCCGTTTCCACTACCCGTTCAAGCGGCACAAAGCCAAATTTCTCCAAGGATCCTATCAGTGTTTTTTCATCCTGAATCTTTACCTTCACTTCCACTTCTACACCCATACTTTCACCCTCCCCTCCATATTTTTCGGCATATGAGTTACCTTTCTTTGTAGGTTCTTTTTACCTCTCCATCTCGATCGCTCCAAACCGGAACGAATACAGGTAGCGCTCCACCACTTTTTTTCCCGTCATCTGTTCCAGTGCACGGGTATAGTAACGCACCTGTGCCTCATAGCGGCGAAGCAGAATCTCTGGACTTTCCACATAATCTGTCTTATAATCGACCAGAATCAGCTTGCCGTCCTCCTCAAAAAAGACGTCGATGATACCCTGTATCAAAACCCGCTCATCTGAATCCCAGTCGCCCATCTCGCGTGCCGGAATACCGATGACAAACTGCTTTTCCCGGTACAGTTTTCCGGCTGCTGCCGCTCGCTGCATCCGCTTTCCAAGCGGACTGGATGTCAGCTTTTCCAGATCCGAGCCGCGCACCAGGGCCGCCGCCCCGGCGTCCATCCGTCCTTCCGCCGCCAGCTTCGCTGGAAATGCATTCAGCTCCTGCCTCGACATCGCCGGCTCAAACGGAAGGAGCTGCAATACACGGTGGTAGGCCGTACCGCGCGTCGCGCCGCCTTTTTCTTCCTGCTCTTTTTCCATAAAAACCGGAAGCGTCGGAAGAAATGCCATCTCCTCCTCTTCTTCCTCCATGCCCTTTTTCTTGAGTTCGGAGACGGACATTTTTGTGTTGAGACGCAGATCGTCCGGATGTGGATATTGGAACTGGTAGTTGTTGCTGATAAGCGCCTCTATTTGTTTGATATTTTCGAGCCGTTTTTGCGTGGCTGGTTGATTCTCAGCATACGGTGAATGGCTATCTTCCCAGTCTTGTGTTTCAGGCACAGCCTCAGACACACTTTTTTTCGCTTCCAAGGTCTTCTTATCCGTTTCTTTCTCTCCCGCCAGCCATCGCAGCCACTCCCTTGACAAAGTCTGGCGTATCTGCGTGCCGATCTCACGGTCGATCTGGTCGAAAAGTGTCTCTGTCTCATATGCAATCCACGGGTTTTCTTCCGGAATACTCATCAGAATCCAGTCCAGATACGAGGACGCAAGTGTCAAGATCGTATACGGAATCGCCCCGTGTTCGGCTGCCACCGCGCTCCATTTCGCGATCCGATCCTCCAGTTTCCGGGAGGATGCCGTCAGAATCAGTTTTTCCTTCGCACGCGTCAGCGCCACATAGAGAACACGCAGCTCCTCGCCCAATGCTTCCAGCTCCATCCGGCGTTTCATCACGTTTTTTTTGAGCGTCGGACCCTTGATTCGCTTCTCACTGTCCAGATAATCGGTTCCGATTCCCAAATCGGCGTCGATCAGAAGTTTTCCCCGCGTATCCTGTTTGTTGAAATTTTTTCCCATTCCGGCCACAAATACGATCGGAAATTCCAGCCCCTTGCTCTTATGGATGCTCATGATCCGCACCACCGTTCCCTCGGAATCCGCCATCGGTGCCTCCCCGAAATCGGTGTTGTATTTTTTCAGCTTCTCAATATACCGGATAAAATGGAATACCCCCCGGTAGCTCGTCGCCTCATAGGCCGCCGCCTTCTCCACCAGTATATCGAGATTGCCGCGCCGTCCCGCCCCGCCCGGAAGCGCCGACACATAGCGGTAATAGCCCGTTTTGTCATAAATCCGGTAGAGAAGTTCGTGCATCGGCAGGTAGACGGATTCCTGGCGAAAAGTGTCTAGGAGAGCGAATAATTTTTTGAGTTTTTGACGCAGATTATTCTTTTGAATTAGTTTGTTTTTTTGAGCCAATTCATCCTCATTCATATACTCCACAACCGCCCGGTACAATCCCGCATCCCGCGACCGTTCTACGCCCGCCTTGTGCTCCGCCACAATCCACGCCATCTCCTCATCAGAAATACCGCCAAACGGCGATTTGAGTACCGACGCCAGCGGAATGTCCTGCATCGGATTGTCGATGACTGCCAGAAGGTTCAGCACCGTCTCGACCTCCAGCGTGTTAAAATATCCCGTCCGCGACTCTGCGACCGCCGGGATTCCCTGCGTCGCCAGCACCTCGATAAACTCTTCCGCCCAGCCGCTGACGCTTCGAAGCAGAATCACCATATCCCCGTACTGCGCGCGGCGGTAAGCACCGATCTCCTTATCCCAGATCGTGATGCCATGCTCCTTGTCCGTCATCTCGCGGATCTTTCCGGCAATCATGCGCGCTTCCAGTTCTCTGGCGGTGTAATCGGCTGTCTCGTCGTCTAACTCAGGTTCTTCCGCAGCCTGCTTCCCAGACGTCTTGCCTGCTGCCGATTTGTTTTTTTCCTGCGCCGACAAATCCACCAGCAAAAGCTCCGTCTTTAATTCATCCAGGCCTTCCCGCTCTTCAAAGACTGCGCCCGGATGCAGCGCTGCCTCTTCCGTATAAGATATATTTCCTAGCTTCTCCGTCATGATCCGATAAAAGATCGCATTGATCGATTCCAGCACATGATCCCGGCTCCGGAAGTTCTGGTGAAGCTCGATCTTCTGGTGCACACTCTCCTCCGACGTATAAGTGCGATATTTCTCCAAAAATAATTCCGGTCTCGCCAGACGGAATTTATAGATACTCTGCTTGACATCGCCCACCATAAACACATTCGGACGGCCGAAGCGCTCGCCGCTGATACACTGGATCAGCGTTTCCTGAACTAAGTTGCTGTCCTGATACTCGTCCACCAGAATTTCGTCGTACTGCGCCGCCAGTTCATCCGCAACCGTGCCGGGTACGCGCTCTGTCCAAGCAGTTTTCCCGTGTATCCGACCGATTTCTTCTTCATCCGAATTCTCTTCCGTATCGCATTTCTTTTCTACACACAAAGCTTCTTCTACATCCGAATTTTCTTTCGCTTCTGAACCTTTTTCAGCCCCCGAAACCTCTTCTGCACCAGAATTTTCTTCTTCGCTGGCACTTTCCACGTTCGGTTCTGTCAAAATTTCCAGCGCAAAATGCTCCAGATCATGGAAATCCACCACATTTTTCTCTTTTTTCTTCGCCCGAAACCGTCGGCCAAATTCCTGTGCCAATTCCAAAAGTTCCAGAATCCGGTCTTTTCCGGCTTCCAGATCCGCAAGCATCTGCTCCGGGGAGGCAAACAGATACTCTCCTTTTAATTTTTCAACTGCCTTTTTGACCCGGCCGCGACAGTCGGAGACAAGCGCCTTTTTCTCCGGATCGACCTCCCCGTTCTTGCCGCGAATCGCTGCCAGACGTGAAAAGGTAAATGATTCCAATGCCTCTGAGATCGTTGCAAACGAATCCGCTGCCCCACAGACCGCCTCCGCATGACGCAGATCTTCCTCGATCATCGGCAGGTATGGCATCGGCCCGCCCATCTCCTGGCAGATCTCCCACGCCTCCCGAAGCTGTGTTTTCCACTCCTGCGCCTGAAGTGCCATATCCCGCAAAAGGAACTGCATCCACTCCGTCTGATCCAGTTCTCCCTGTTCGGTCAAAAGCAGTTCCTCACGGCATTTTTCATACCACGCATCCGGCCACGGGTTACTCTGGGCGAAATTGTAGACCTGCATCACATAGTCAGCGATTCCACCGTCCGCCTTTCCCGACGCGTACGCATCCACAAATTTCTCGTACCGTTCCCCGCCGTCGCGGTAATAATCTTCCAGCATCTCGTCCATCACATCGGCGCGCATCAGAAGCATTTCTCCCTCGTCGCCGACCCGGAACGCCGGATCGATGTCCAACCGGTCAAAATGTTCCCGCATGATATGCAGACAGAAACTGTCGATCGTCGTGATCTGGGCAAACTGAACCAGAACCGCCTGCTGCTGGAGATGCTCATTTTCAGGCTCCGATTCCAATTTTTTCTCGATCGCCGCCTGGATTCGCTCCCGCATCTCCGCCGCTGCCGCCCGGGGAAAGGTCATGACAAGCAGGCGGTCTATATCCTTCGTTTTCTCCCCCTCCGTGATCATCTGAATGATTCGCTCAACCAGCACCGCCGTCTTACCGCTTCCGGCCGCCGCCGACACCAGAAGGCTTTTCTCCCGCCCCTCAATTACCTGCTTCTGTTCCCTGGTCCAATTTACTGCCATTTCTCGCCCTTTCAATCTTCATGACTGCTTCATTCCATTTCACAGCCGCAGTCAAACATCCGTTCTGTCAATTATTTTTCAGTTTCCACAATAAAACACAAACTTACCGTTCCGTTTCCTTGTCTTCTTCCATCTTCCCCCAGATCTCCTCCGGGCCAAGCTTATCAAAACGCCGGAACTGGTATCCGTCCGTCTTCAAATCAAATCCGCACACGCTGTGATACGGACAGTAATCGCACGCTGTTTTCTGTCCGTTTTTGTACGGCGACGCCGAAATATTGCCGTCCAGAATCTCCCGTCCCATATGCTTCATCTTCCGGTTCACATATGCGCCCAGCACACGGAATTTTTCTTCCCCGGCTGCCTGCGAACGCCGCTCGACAATCGCCTCATTTTTGATTGAAACCGGCACCACATCCGAATCTGCCGTCGCCTCCTCGCCCAGACGGTTGTCCAGATGTGCCAGCGCCTCCCGGTCGCCGTTGACCAGACCGTTCATCCGCAGTGCCTTCAAAATGTCGGCCTTCGTCTCTTCCTCCGACTCCGCCGGCTTGCGCTCAACCATCGGATCCTCGATATGATAATAAAACAGTCCCGCCGGAACCACTGTCTTATCCGGGTGTTCCCGCCCAATCTTCTCCATCGCCGCATCCATGTAGACAACCAACTGCAACTGCAAACCATAATAAATATCGGTCAGGTCAAACTTCGTCTTTCCCGTCTTATAATCAATGATCTTGAGGTACAGACGATCGCCGTCCTCACAAAGATCGATCCGGTCAATCCGTCCGCGCAGATGAATCGCCTCCTCGCTCGAAAGCGGAATCCGCATCGCCCTCAGATGATCCGACGGAGAAAAGCTGACCTCAAACCCCGTCGGTTCAAAATCGCCTTTCCTAAGCTGTTCCGTCAACGCCCAGATCGTCCGATCTGTGATCCGGTACACCTTCCGTTCCAGATACTGGTTCCGATACGAACTTCCCAGAATCGCATTGCCGTACTCTTCCGTGACCGAAGCCACGCACTCTGCCACCATTTTCTGACGGTCTTCCTCCGAAATACCGGAAAACGAACGATTTTCCTCTTTCATCCGCGTGAAATACGTGTCGATCGCCGCGTGGAACAGATTTCCGATATCCGACGGGGCGATCTCGTACATCTGACGTTCCGATAATTCCAGCCCATACGACAGAAAATGTGCGTAGGCACACGAGGCATACAGCTCCATGCGCGTCACACTGCCCCGCAGGATCGGACTGTAGAGTGCCCGCGCCGCCGCCTTTCCGATACCGGTGTCCTGATACGTATAAAATGCCGCATCCGACAGTGCCTGCATTTCCTCCCGATACGGTTCATCTTGAATAAAGTATCGGTACAGCGATATAAACTGGTCGTTTTCTCCGCTTTTTTCGTCTTGAAGGCCCCGGAGTACCCAGCTCATGCCAAGTTCCGGCGACCAAAGTGCTTCCGTCGCTTCCTCCGGCTGTTCCAGACGTTTCTCCGGAAATAATTTCAGCAACTGTACCATCAGGCTGGATGGACGCATCGCTTTTCCCTCGGCAGAGGAAGCCGCACACGACAGATACAGATAATCCGACGGCTTTGTCAGCGCCAGATAGAGGTAAAAGCGCTGTAAAAAGCTTTCCTCCCGCGCCGTCGGCGCCAATTCGACCTCCATCTCCCGCAGTGCCCGGCGCTCCGCCTCCGAAAGAATTCCGCCTCGCCCCGAAACCGACGGCACAATTCCGTCATTGACCCCGGCAAAAAACAGCACTTTTATATTGGAAAGACGGGTTCGCGTGATATCGCCGACCACCACGCGGTCCACAACCGCCGGGATCAGACCTACCTTGATCTCCGCAAAACCGGCGTCCAGTATCTCCGCGTACTCCCGCTGTCCCATGACCTCCTCGCCGAGCAACGCCACGATCCGGTCAAACAGATCGAGCACCAGGCCATACACCTGCCCATACTCCTTGGCCAGGCTCATATCGCCCATTTCTTCAAACTGCTGCGCCATCGCCGCCAGCTTCTGCTCCATCTCAAGCGCTTCCAGGAAATGAACCAGCGCCTCTGTCCGCTCCCGCACGGTCGCTTTCCGGTTGGAAAACACCTCCCGAAGCGGCAGAAACGGCTCGACCACCGCCTCGCGGAACTGATTTAACTCATCCAGATTGATAAGTTCCGCCCCCCGGTACACACGATCCCATGTGCTGTTCCAGCGCTTAAAGCCCCGGATTCCAAGGGCAATCACGTAGTTTTCCGCCTGATACAGCAGCTCCGTCGAAAGCCCCGCAAGCGGCATCACCAGCCCCGTTTTCAAAAAACGGAACACCGATTCATAGGAAAATCCCGACTGCAGCACCTCCAGCGCCGCCCGAATCAGCTCCACCATCGGGTTACTCAGGATATTTTTCTTATAATCAATAAAACATGGAATCTGGTTCTTCTCAAACTGCCGCAGAATCTCCCGCGAATACGTCTCCAAGTCACCGGTAATCACCGCAATCTCCCGGTATCGGATGCCCTCGGACGCCACTAGACGCCGGATTTCACCGCATAAGAAAGAGATTTCCGCCTGTGGGGTTGCCGCTTCGATCAGGCGCAGGCTTTCCCGTTCCGGTTGAACCGCAGCCGCTTTTTCGCTGACGCTAATACTGCCGTTCCCGTTCCCGTTCCCGTTCCCGGTCCCGTTCCCGTTCCCGGTCCCGTTCCCGGTCCCCGAATGATACACCTTTCCCCTGGATCGGAACAGCTCTTTTTCGATAAAACCCAGCTC
>JBNMLY010000029.1:0-20689 GCA_050875065.1 Otoolea sp.
TATCCCGCGCTGCAGCCAATGACATTTTCCTCACCCAGAGCCAGTGCGATGTTAAAATCAATCAGGCAGATATGCCCGTCCCTGGTCCGCATCAGGTTCGCCGGTTTGATATCGCTGTGTACAAATCCGCGCGGCGGTTCCCCGTGGGTCGGACTGTGAAGATACGATAGCGCTTCCAATAGCTCACACGCCCATATGATGACCTGTGATTGTGGAAAACGCTCTCCCCTTTTTAACGGACGATCGAGGCTTTCTCCCTCGATATAATCCATAACCGTATAAACCGTATCTCCTTCTACAAAAAAGTCGTACACTCTCGGAATATACGGATGGTTCAATTCCTTTAATATATCCACTTCCCGCCGCAGAAGCTCCGGTTTCGTCGTGATCTTTCTCTTATCTGCCTTTAAGACAACTTTTTTCCCCAGACGTACATGATACGCTAAAAATACATTTCCGCCGCCACCGGAACCAATTTTTTCAATTATTTCATATGTGGAAGCTATCATTTCTGGCATACTCTTATCCCCTGTTTTCATAACTGTGGCCGTACTGAACCGTTCTATTTCTTTAAGTACTCTTTTCTAGCCCTCTTTTTTTACGTGTTTCGGGAGATTCCTTTTTCCATACTCCATATCCAACTGATGATCTAGGGCTATCCAGCGAATTTTTGATATTAAATAGATAACAACACCGCCGATTGCGGCTGCCCCTGCCAGTATGAAACCGCCTAAAAACAAAATATTGTCATTCCATTCTCCCATTTTTGCATTCCTTTTTAATCTTTTTCTGCAACCTCAAACAAGCACTATCTGTCCTATATTTCAAATTACACCATTTTCCATATACATGCTTTAAACGCACTTCACCATTTTTCACATCTCTCATTTTTCTTTTAAAATAATTATATCATTTTTTATGTCTTTGTCAATTTATTCAATCATATGTAGATTATATAAATTGACAAATTTTTGTTCTCGTCACTTCTTACTATCTTTTCATGATAATTTAATTTACTTTTTGGAACGCTATCATTGTTATAAAAAAAGGAGGTTTTTCATGATTTTACAAACATCTGAACGCATTCGCGAACTACGCGAAAAAAACGACATGACTCAAAGTGAACTGGCCAAACGGCTCTCAATTACCCGTTCCAGTGTAAACGCTTGGGAAATGTCTCTATCCATTCCATCCAGCAAGATTCTTCCTGAATTATGCAAGGTGCTTCATACCACCTCTGACTATCTTCTAGGAATGGATAACACAGAACTTTTGTCACTAGAACACTACTCGGATGCTGAACGGGAGATTTTGTACCGACTAATGCGTTACTTCGACGAATCGAAAGAACACAAAGAATCCTAATACCAGCACAATAAAAAGGGCTGCTGTGACATGAAAATTTGTATTGGTTTCAATCTTTAAACCAAACACTCATTCCACATCACAGCAGCCCTTGTACTTTTCTCTTATTTACTTCTTTTCATCATTACCTTACACTTTTTCCGATTGCAGACAATCCCATAATTTAATATCCGCTCAACTCCCATCTGGCGCAGGCTCATTCCATATTTTTTTACTTCTATCTGTCTGAGTGCGTTCCTGCACTCCATATCTTCTTGTCCGTCCTCTGCATATTTTACTTCTATTATGATTTCAAGTTTCTCTGCATCATCGCGGATCATGATATCGCCGAAATCCATCCCCGGACTCCCGGTTGGAATTAACCAGACCGCCTGATTTATAGCTCACGATTCCACGCAGGATTCCATGATAAAAGTTTTCTTTTGTCGCCACATGGACAAATGTGTCACAGACGCTGATTGTCTTTTCCGCGTAATAGAAGCCATCTGTTCGAATCTCTTCAAAACTTTCTACCCCAATCGGAAGTTTCAGCCGTTCTTTCACTATGACATCCCCCGTTTCCATTTTGCTGATACAAAAACAAAACGAATCCTAATACATGCACCACTCATTTTGTTACACTTTACACACCGTGCAAATCGGAACTGGATTTTGCCGATGCTCCTCTTTTCAAATCGGCAAAATCCACTTTTTACGGTATCGTACTGAATTTTCATTCCAGAAAATTCCTACTTGCAAATAGTAACTCCGTTTTTTTCTTCTTCATATACTGCAATATAGCCAATATGAAGAGAGGTATCTTTTTATGGAAACATACAACTACGACGCGGCGGCAGCCGTGCCTGAAGGGGACGCTGAGATGACTCCGGCAATTGCTCCAGAAACAGATACAGCAGCGGCTGGAATCGGCGATACGACGCCGGCACAGCCGGGATTTGGTCCTCTGGGGCCTGTTACCCCGACGCTTCCGGACAGTTCCACCAGCGACGTTCCGGTATCTCCGGGATTTGGACCATCCGGGGACGTGATGCCCAGCCTGCCGTCCAACAATTATGGCAGCCCTAATACCGGCGACTGTGTCAACTGCGGCGGTTCTAACTGGAATACATCCCCAAACGGCACGCTCTGGACCTGGGGGATTCTCTCTCCATTCTTTTCCACTTCATCGGAGATCGCACATCTGCGTTTCTACAACGCCGCCTCCATCCGTGAACCGCTCGATATCTACCTGAACGGCCGCCTGGTCGTATCCGATCTGGATTATATGAATTATACACGCTATATGCACATCATCCCGGGCATCTACCAGCTGACCGTCTACCGCCGGACGAATCCAGGCTTCGCCATCATCAATACAAATATCCGTCTGCGCAGTGGTTACAGCTATACGCTGGCGATTCTGGGAACCTTTAATGATTTCTCCGTGCAGATGATCAACGCCTGATCGTTCTAGAACCAAGACTGTGCAAGGAACATTCTCGCGCCGTGCACAGTCGTCTGCGATATAACTCTTCTTCGCGCGAGTGCGCATCCACGCGGGGGCGTTTTTGTTTCATAGGGCACTCTTTCCCCTGAAACAAAGACGCCCGTTTCAAGATTGCATCTCTTTTAAAAGACTTTATCCCCCTTCTGAACGGCTTCCATCGGTGTCAGCAATACAACTCCCTGAGTGGAGTCTGTGCCTAAAATCCGCACTTCACTTTTGACGCTTCCAATCCGCATTGGCTCCAGATTCACGCAGCACACTAACTGTTTTCCCAGAAGATCTTCCGGCTGGTAAAGCTGTGTCAGCTGTGCCGAGGAGGTTTTTTCTCCCAATTCCGGTCCAAAATCTAATGTGATTTTATAAGCAGGTTTCCGGGCTCTTTTATTGATCTCTACTGCTGTCACAATTCCTACACGCACATCTACTTTGTCAAAATCGTCAATGGTTATCATAAAAATCACCTTTCTTTTTTTGATTCAGTATAGCGCGGACATTGCATTTTGCAAAGACAGGATATATGATTAGGATATAAGAAATTCTTATTTATCTTGGAGAAGATTATGGATAGTTATAAAATACACGTATTGTTGACGGCGCTCCGGACAGGAAGCTTCCGCAAAGCTGCCATTGAACTGAATTGTACCCAATCCGCTGTAACACAGAGCATGAACAGTCTCGAAAATGAGTTGGGATGCAAAGTGCTTCTGCGAAACCACAACGGAATCCGCCTGACGCCGGAAGGCGAAGAGCTCCTGCCTCTTTTCATGGAAGCGGACGCCTCCCTGATGCGCCTTGGTGAACGGGCCAGGCAGCTTGCAGGAGGTTCCCCTGCCCCTCTGCGAATTGGAGCATTTTCCAGCATTTCCAGTACATGGCTCCCAAGGCTCCTGCAGGAGTATCATCAACTGTATCCGGAGATCCGCTTTGATATTCAGGTTGGGATCGACCGTCTTTCTGAATGGCTTTTAAATGGAAGCATCGATCTGGCACTGGGGGATACCGCCCGCTGCCATGCATTCCGCTGGTTTCCTCTGATGGATGATCCTTATTTCGCAGTTTTACCTGAATCATTAGTTCCAGAATCCAGTTGCATCACACACATCACACAGGAAGCTCTCGCATCCTACCCGTTTGTCATGGCTCCTATGAATGCCTTGGAGCGCTATCTCTCCATATGCCCTGGCAATCAGCTACGGGTCAACTGCGATGACGACTCAACGCTACTTTCTATGGTTGCCCAGGGAATCGGTGTGACCGCTATGCCGCGCCTCTGTCTTCAAAAAATTCCGGAGAATGTCCGCATTCTGGAACTGACTCCCCCGGTCAAACGCATTCTGGGTGTTGCCCTTCCAAACTCCCCGTCGAAAGAAGCCGCCCGTTTTGCCCGCCACTTGTGTCAGCTGTTTTCGTATTCAGATGTCTAAAAGTGGTATGAGCATGAAAACAATTAACACGTCCGCTCGGGTGCACATCCACGTGGAGCCCAAAAAAGAGACCAGCACGCTCATGCGCCTGATCTCTTTCCCATGTCCTCTGCAATTTATAAATCATCTGCCTGATTTGCGTCCTCAATCTTCGCCAGATGCGCGGCCGCAAATTCCTTGATCGCCTCAAAACTCTGCGGACTGATCACATGTTCAATACGGCAGGCATCTTCCATCGCTACCTCTTTCGGCACATCCAGAGCTACCAAAAGCTTCGTCAGCAGTGTATGACGCTCATAAATCATCTCCGCAATCTTCCGTCCCGACGGTTCCAAGGTAATATATCCCTCATGATCCATCGAAATATATCCATTTTCACGAAGATTCTTCATCGCAACGCTAACACTCGGCTTTGAATACCCAAGTTCATTCACTACATCAATTGAACGGATCATCGGTTTTCGATAGCTTAACATAAGAATCGTTTCCAGATAATCCTCTGCTGACTGCTGTATTTTCAAAGTAATTCCCTCCAAACTTCTGATACATAACCAGTACGGCTCTATCCACACTGTCCCGCCACATCTATCCGTAGACTACCAACCAGTCGCTTTCATAGATAACCGTTCAGTAATTCCACAGCTACGACCAGAAACCAAAACCTGTCTCTGCCAATCCCCTTTGACTCTGCAAGCCAATTTTTATACAGTTCCCACCGTAGACGCACGAACCTACTGAATAATTGCCATAATACTGTATATAGGATAACATATTTGGAAGAATATTTCAAACTATATTGAAAATAATATATCGTTCGCAGCAACCGGCAGACGCTCTGCTTTCACTGTTTCCATCCGTTTTTTATCAGATACCTAGCAGGCTACACAGTGTTCCTGTAAAATTTCTTCCAACGCGGTTTTGCTGCTGGTATGGCAGCGGACAACTTCTGTCCGGCTTCCCTTCGCACCATCGACCGCCGTCCGAATCATTTTATGGGAAACGGTGCTGGTAAAGAGTACGAGCAGATCCGGCGCTCCGATCTGTTTGCCGAAATCCGCCGTCATCTGTGTAAATACTTTTGCCTTACAATTAAATGATTTGCAGATTTTCACGTACTGGCTGACCATGCGGTCATGACCACCTACAATTACAACGCTCATAGTTTATCCTCCGAAAGTTAGTTTCTTCTAACCGCTAATGAGGTTAGTATATACTAACTCTCATTGTTTGTCCAGAGGAAATTTGAAATTTATTGAAATACTTCTCCTTACACAGGTACATACTCACATAAAATATTTCCATTTCACATGACGTTTTCCCCATCACAAAAAACACCCTCACAATCTGCATACTCCTCAGACTGTAAGGATGTTTTTTGTCCCATACGATATGGTTGATTCTATCGTTCTGTCTTTTTTATCACTGCCCGATCTCCGCTGCCGGTCCTAGTGCCGGCTCCTGTGCAGGGCCAGCTGCCGGGCCCGCTTCACTACCAGGTCCTGCCGGTACGAACGTCGTGCCCGACTCTGCCGGATCCGCTGCTGGCTGTTCTGCAGCCGTCTCTACCGGAGCTCTGTTTACCGGCGCCGAATAGTGTTTTCCAGCCGTCCCTGATTTAGAGATACGCTGCATCCGCTCTTTCATCGACTCGCTGCCGATCAGATCAATCTTTGCATTTGCCTCATTTTTCAATTCCTGGCTGTTCTGACCGGAACCGCCGCTTTTGGCGGTTTCCAGAAGCATCGCTGCCTCGTCCGCCAGAGCATGATCTCTCCTGAAATCTCCCGCCGTATAATCCGGCGTAATCGCAAATGAATCTTCATGTCCAATCAGATACATTCCAACTCCCCGCCCATTATCAATCTCTGGTACAGCGAATGTGGCGTCTGGAAGTCCCTCTACCATCCGTTCCATCGCATTTTTCCAGATCCGCGCCGGATACGTGCCTCCGTAAAGACTGGAAAGTGTTTTCTGCTGATCGTAGCCAACCCAGACTGTCATTGTATAGTATGGTGTCATACCGCAAAACCATCCATCACGGCTTCCGTTGGTTGTACCGGTCTTTCCGGCTGCCTCTATTCCGCTTCTCCAGCCCATAGATGCCGCCGTACCACTCGTGACAACCCCTTTCAGGATATCCGTCATCATGATCGCACTGTTTTCCTGATAAACCTGGATAGTTCTGTACTCCTGGAAAATATCCTCCCCCTGGTTATTGACCATCTTCACAATGCAGGTTGGCTCACGGTAACGCCCTCCATCTGCCAGGGCTGCATACGCGCCTGCCATCTCCTCGGTCGTCATTCCCGTGGTAAATCCTCCCAATGCAGTTGCCGGATAATAATCTGCCGCACGCACACTGGAAAACCGCATCTGCGTCAGATATGCCATTCCCAAGCTCGGTGTAATATCATCATAAATATACCAGGCTACACCATTTTTACTCTTCTCAACCGCCTTACGCAGTTCCAACATCTCGCCGGACAGGTTTTTGACATTGACCCCTTTTTGTTTCGCCACGTCAATATTGATGTTCGGCACCTGGGTTTTCGACGTATAACCATTTTCAAGTGCAGGTGTATACACGATCAGCGGTTTGATCGAGCTTCCCGGCTGTCTTGGACTCTGAAAAGCACGGTTTAACGTGTATGTATCCGTCTCCTGGCTGCGTCCTCCCACAATCGCCACAACGCGGTTTGTCTGGTTATCAATGACCGTCGAGGCTCCCTGCAGCTTATAGACACCATTGTCCGCTACATTCCCGTCAAACGAAAGAACCCCGTCCACCGCCTCCTGCAAGATCGCCTGTTTCTGCGGATCCAGGGACGTATAAAGGTTGTAACCGCCGGTATAGAGGGCATCCCTCTCCTGACTGTAAACCTCGTTGTAATTATCATTGTATGCCTTATACTCATTGTCATCGCGGAAGCCATACCGAAACTGGAATCCATCGCGCCGCATCAGATATCGAATCGCACAATCGATCGCATAGGTCGTTTCATAGTTATGCATCGGTACACTCTGACGGTTTACAGCAATCTCCTCCGCCTTCGCCTCCCGACAGGCACTCTCCGTGATATATCCCATACTCAACATATCATCCAGAATCTTATCCCGGCGCGTCAGTGCATTTTCAGGGTGACGGTACGGGTTATAATACGTAGGTGAGTTTGGAATCGCACATAAATAGGCCGTCTGGCTCAGCGTCAGTTCATCCGCATTCTTGCCAAAATAGCCTCTCGCGGCTGCCTGTAAACCATAATACGTGTTGGCAAAACTGATATCATTGATATAAAACTCCATGATCTGCTCTTTGGTATATTTCTTCGTCAGATCTAGTGAAATCAGCATCTCCTTGACTTTTCGCTCAATCGAAACCTCTCGGGTCAAAAAGCGGTTTCTGGCAAGCTGCTGGGTAATTGTGCTGGCTCCATGCTTCTCTTCCCCTTCACTCAGCAGATAATTGATTCCCACCCGGAAAATTCCTTTAATATCAATTCCTGGATTTTTCCAGAACGTCCGATCCTCAATCGCCACAAACGCATTGACCGCATTCTGCGGAATCTGGGAATACGTTAGATAGCTGGAATCTTCATCGCCTGTCAGCTTCGCCAGGACATCCCCATTGACATCGTAAATATAACTGGCCTCCTGCAGACGGAATGTATCCAGCGTACTGTTCTCTACCACTCCCTCTACCTGGCTTTTATAATCCTTGTAGATAGGAAGCAGCTTATACGCGCCGAATCCCGTGCCCGCTACCAGTACCAGTGCCAGGCATATCAGAAGCGTCTTAAACATGGTTCCAAAAATTTTTGCCATCGTATGGGCGATAATCTGTCCGCCAGTCCGTTTCTTTTTCACTGTTTTTTTTCGGTTCTGGCTTTCAGACGCTTTCTTTCCTGCTGCGCGTTTTCCGGAAGTTCCTGCGGATGAAGCCGCAGGCTTTCTTCGGACACCTGACGTGCCCTGTCTTGTCTGTTTCTCCTTCATCTTTTCCCTCATCTTCCTATGTATCTGTCCTTGCAGTTTCAATATAGTTATTGTTCTTTGGGCTCACAACAGCTTTATATTCTCTGACAAAATCAGGCTACATGCTTTTCTATTATAAGATTTTTTTACTAAAAGGACAAGACTTCTTGCACGTTTTTACAGTTTCCATCCTTCCAGAGCCTGTTTTCTTTCCCGTTTATCCCGAACAACTAAGCCACTTTTTTCTCAGATAAACGCCGATTTGCCTCCTTTCCTCAGCGCCTCCCAACAACCGCCAGAAGTTCATGAGCCACCAGTGGCAGTGACGCCGCCAGCAGCAGAAGGAGCCATTCAATCGGCGTTAAACGCACCGTATGGAACAATCCTGTTAACCCCGGAATTTCTGTCACAAGAATCTGCATTACCAGACCAAATAAAAAAGCAAACAACATCAGGGGATTTTTCCCTGCTTTTCGTGAAAAAGCAGAGCCTGATAATGCCCGCATCCCCACCGCATGGAATAATTCTGACAATCCCAGCACTGTAAATGCATAGGTCTGCGCGCGCACAAGCAGCGTTCTTTCTTTTAGTGCCCCCAATATCCCTGCGATTTTCCTGCCAGATGCCGCCATGGAAACTGCCCCATATTTCCACGGAAGATACAAAAAAGCCCCCAAGCTGACCGCGGCAATCAAAATGCCATAAAAAATCATACAAAACCATCCTCCGCCTGCAAACAGTGACTCCCCCGGCTGACGCGGCGGCCGCCCCATCAACGCCTCCCGATCATTTTCATCCATGCCAAGCGCCAGTGCTGGAAGTGAATCGGTAATCAGGTTAATCCACAAAATATGGGCAGCCCCCAGCGGCGCCGGAATCCCCGCCACAACGGCCACAAACATGGTCAATATCTCCCCCAGATTGGAGGACAATAAAAATAAAATCGATTTTCGTATATTTTCATAAATCCCACGCCCCTCTTCGATCGCCCGCTCGATCGTCGCAAAATTGTCATCCGTCAGTATCATGTCCGCCGCCTGTCTGGCAACATCTGTCCCGCCTTTTCCCATCGCGATCCCAATGTCCGCCGCCTTGAGGGCCGGGGCATCATTGACTCCGTCCCCGGTCATCGCCGTTGCCCATCCCCGTTGTTTCAGCGCACGCACAATCCGGACTTTATGCTCGGGGGACACGCGCGCAAAAACCGCTACCGTTCCAATTCTTTGTTCCAACTCCCCCTCTTCCAGTAAATCCATTTCTGACCCGGTCATGCACTCCTCACGCGTTCCGGCAATCCCCAGCTTTCTGGCAACCGCCAGCGCCGTATCCGCATGATCCCCGGTTATCATAACAGTTCGCACCGCTGCCCGCTCAAACGCCCGTACTGCCCCTGCTGCCTCTTCTCGCGGCGGATCCATCATACCGGCCAGACCTAAAAACACCATATTTTCATCTACATCTGGTGCTTCTCTCCTCTTTCCTGCTTCCAATTTTCTCCATGCCCCCGCCAGTACACGGAGGGCACGTGCAGACATGGATTCCATTTCTGCTTCAATCTCTGCCTTTCTTGCATCCGTCAGCGGCACAATCCGTCCTGCCATCATCTCATGGCGGCATCTCTGCAAAATTACATCCGGGGCTCCCTTCGTATAAGCACAGATGCTTCCATCGATCTCATGCACCGTTGTCATCCTTTTCCGAGTCGAGTCAAAAGGAAGCTCCCACTTCCGCGGATATTTTTCCCTCAGCCTGTCCGTATGTACCCCAGCCAACTCGCAAAACGACAGCAGTGCCCGCTCGGTGGCCTCCCCCACGTCCTGCCTGGCATCGTTACAGAGGGCAAACACCTCCAAAAGCCGTTTTCCTGACGCACTCCCTGCACAATCTGCTATCTCATTTTCTGTATATTCCTTTTGATTCACATAACAGGCTGTAACCGTCATCTCATTCTTCGTCAAGGTCCCCGTTTTATCGGAACATACGACGCTGACCGCCCCCAAGGTTTCCACGGAAGGAAGCCGACGGACGATGGTTCCCACCCGTGCCATCCGGGTAACCCCCATGGCCAGGACAATCGTTACCACTGCTGGAAGTCCCTCTGGCACCGCCGCTACCGCCAGGGAAATGGCCGTAATCAGCATTTCCAATACGTCTCGCTTCTGCCAGACGGCCAGCGCAAACAATAAGACACACAGTCCAACGGTCAGAAAGCTCAACAATCTTCCCAAATCTGCCAGCCGTCTTTGAAGCGGAGTTTCTTCTTCCGGAGTGTCCCGAATCAAAGAAGCAATACGACCGACTTCCGTATTCATGCCTGTGGCAATGACGATCCCTTTTCCCCGCCCCGCTGTTACATAGGAAGTCATAAACACCTCATTCTTCCGCTCCGCTGCCGGAAGCGCATTTCCCGCCAGAAAACGGCTATTTTTTTCAACCGGTCTGGATTCCCCTGTCAACGCCGCCTCTTCCACTTTCATCCCCGCCGTTTCTACCAGACGCAGATCCGCCGGTACCTGTCTCCCCGCATCCAGCACGACCAAATCTCCCGGGACAAGCGCCTTGGCCGGAAGCTCACTCTCTCTGCCATCCCGTATAACCAGCGCCTCCAGCTGCGTCATCCGCTTCAGTGATTCCAACGCCTTTTCTGCCTTTCCTTCCTGTATTACCCCGACTGCTGCATTCAAAATAACCACAGCGAGAATGACCGCCGCGTCCCCATACTCCCCCAACAGCAGGGAGATACCTGCTGCCGCAAATAACACGAAAATCAGGGAATCACAGAGCTGGGCAGCAATTCGGCGAACCATCGTCGGCGGCGGGTTTTCCCGCAGCTCATTCTCGCCATAATGGCGCTGTCTCACTTCTACCTCCGCTGCCGATAAGCCCGTCCGCAAATCTGCCGAAAACTCCTTGCAAACCTCTTCCACCGTCCGGTTTTCATACATGATCCTTCCCCTCTTTCCATCCTCCACCTGTTTTCCATCGTTCTTTCGCAGCTCTCCACCCCGAGCGTTTATATTCAGAACGACTCTATACTTATAATTCTTCCAATTACCTATGCTGTTATTCATATGCAGAACATGGCAAGACTTAGAACGGAATGAGAAAAAAGGATACATCTTCTGCCTGGCTAACCATTCGAATCTGTATCCTTCTACATTTTTTATTTATATCTGTGTATCCGCTTCCTGTGACGGAACAGCACTCTTGCGTTCCATTGGAGCATAGCCTTTGCGCTGCATCGGCTGTGCCGTTACCTGAGACGCACTCTCCCGAAATGGCGGCAATCCATCGGTCTCCACATGGTCGCGCAGCGGCAATCCCCCCCTAGAAAGCTCAACATTCTGTGCCTCTGAGGCTATCGCTCCGGCTTTTGGCTCCTTATACTTCTGAGATTCAGAAGCTAAGCTTTCTCTCTTCTGGGGTTTCAGTTTCATAGCCTCCGCTCGTTCCCCTCTGCGTGCTGGATGGCGCTCAGACCGCTCCCTTTTTCCAGCTACCGGACGTTCTTCTTTTTTTTCATTTTCTGACGCAGCACGGTTTACATCGCGTCTGTCAACGGCTCCCTCTGCGCTCGAAATACGTACTCCCCGTTCTCTCTCTCTGCCAGCGGAACGCTCCGCACCTGGCCCCTTTGATGCCTGTGTACGCTCTGAAAGTGGTCTAACTTGTGCCCTGTTCTTCTTTTCTTTCTCTCGGAAACTTTTTAGCACGATCGCCGCTGAATACTGATACGCATAGATACAACTCTTCATGAGTTCCTGCTCTTCCTCCGTCTTGCAGGAATTCAGTATCATCTCCTCCTCTTCTTTTTCCAGATATGCCTCTCCATTTGTATCGCGTTCCTTTACCGGCTTGTAAATCCGATATTTTTTGTAATATGCCGGACATGGAAACTGCTTGTTTTTAACCGCTTCCGGCACAATCCGCAATTTGTAGGCATCGGACATACGTGCCAGAACATTATGTATTTTCTCACAATTTTCTCTCGTATTTGTCTCCCGCGCTGGAATACAAAGTAAATAATCCATCTATTTTCCCTCACATTTACGAAACATTCTTTCTGGTTTTACATTCCTGATATTCACATTTTTGAATTTCCAGAATTGTTTTGTCCCTAATTTTTTATATTTACGCCGATTTCTATTGTATCATGTCAAGAAAAAACGGGCAAGTAAAAAACGATATGAGGACTTTCGTACTCAAATGATAAATTCCCGCTCTGCCTGATAAATTGACAAATCGTGAATTTTTTCTAAAAAGCGAAATCTCCGATCAATCTCCAGAAAACATCCTGCTTCCATAATGCCCCAGATAAATAAACAATCCCATCATTGCCAAATAATCCAGATAAAAGAAGAGTTTTGACTCATTATAATCCAAAAATACAAATTCTACCCGCAAAAGCAGATAACTCATGATATTCCGTCTAATAAATACATACAGCCCGTACAAAGCCACCAGCGTTGACAGTATCCACGCAGCCAGTCTTTTTCCGCCTATTTGGGACATCTGACCTTCTTTCATTTTTCCCTGCTTCGTCCCCATTTCTCTGATTCGCACTTTCTGCGCCCAGCGGTTTAAAATCATGTTCCAATGCAGTCCCAGATGCAGCGCCATCAGAACAAAACTCCAATACGCCCCCGCCATATGCATTTTTCTTGCAAACCAAGACATATGGTCGATGGAAAGGAATGAAAAAACATAGCGCGACAGTATCACCGCACTGAACATCAGTGCAAACATAGCTGCCAGAAGAAGCAGATTCACGATCAGCATACAGATCCGCATCGCATGATATTTTCCCCGAAACAATCCTTTATACCATCCCCGGTTCATCCAGTGATGCAGAATAAACAGTATAAAAATCGCACTTCCAGCCCACTCATGGGCTGCTTCTCCCCAGAGCTGATAGCCCATGAGGAAGAGGAGAAGCAGGGTCATGGCAGCATCGATCGCCATTTTTACCTTCTGTCTTGCATTCATATTTAATCACCAAGTCCCAGTGAATCAATCCACGCCTGAACATCCGCCCCCGCATTGGCCGCGCTGCTTCCACCTACCTCAAATCCATCTAGAATGGTTGCTCCTTTGCATCCCTCTTTGACACTCTCCAGACTCCTTCCAAATCCGCCGCCTCCATGTGTGCAGAACGGAACGACCGTTTTTCCTGAAAAATCATACGCTTCCATAAATGTTTTCATCAGCATCGGAACATCGCTCCACCAGTTCGGATAACCTAAAAAAATCACTTCGTAATCATCAAAATTTTCCACTTCCGCTGCCAGCGCTGGTCTGGCGTCCTCCTGCTGTTCTTTTTTCGCCTGATCTACCACTGTATTATAATCGCTCGGATAAGCCTCTTCCGGTTCAATCGCAAACAGAGTTCCATTTGTGTCCTTCGCAATCATGTCTGCAATCTGCTCCGTATTTCCCGACCAGGAATAGTATGCAACTAATATCTGACTGCTGCCATCTGAACTTCCCTCGGAAGTTTCAGCGCCCGGCTGCGCGGTGTCCTGTGTCTCCTCTGTACCATTTTTCCCTTCTGCCTGTGCCTCCATGCTCTCTGCACTTGTCCCCTGTCCACTTGCTGCCGGTGCATCCGTTTCACTTCCTGTCGATGTCCCACAGCCAGACAAGGCTGCTGCCAGTACAATCGCCGCTGCTGTTGCAAGATACTGTTTTTTCATGTCGTGTCCTCCTCTATCTTTTAATGTACTCTCGGAATCTTTCTGTGCTTGATTTTTTGAGATGATTTTTTGTCAGTTGTGCCAAGAGTACATTTTACGGTTCGATTTCATAAACTTCGATTTCTCCGGAAATTTCAGAAATAAATTTCTCTCCAGAAATCACATTCCCCAGTGCATACAACTGATCATTTGGGGGATAGGTACCGTAACATAAGACCACATCGCCCCATGGTTCATAATATTCTTGCTTTTCAAGTTTAAGTGGAAGCTGTTTATATTTTCCTTACTTTTTCTCATCCAACAGCATCACACCCTCCGCCGGATTCTTATCAATCGCCCCGACAATCCGGTGCGGGATATACGGCTCTTCCAGATAAGCAATATCATCTGCGGTCAATTTCACATCAAATGCCCCCGCCGCATCTTCCAGATGGGATGCTTTCGTTGCGCCGATGATCGGCGAGCTGACGCCTTTGGCGAAATGCCATGCCAATGCGATTTGCTGCATTTTTACCTGATACCGCTTAGCCAGCTCATAGACACGGCGGACAATCTCCATATCCTGTTCTTCTGTCCGGTCATATTTCCCCATCGCCACGCGATCGGTCCGGCTGCGCAAGGTATTCGTATTCCACTCCGGGCGGGTCAGATGACCGGCCGCCAGTGGGCTGTACGGCATCAGGGATACGCACATCTGCTTACAGATCGGAATCAGCTCACGTTCATCCTCCCGGTATAGAAGGTTGTAATGGTTCTCCATCGCCTCAAACCGCGCCCAGCCGTGCTTTTCTGCCGCCATCTGCATATTGTAGAACTGGTAGCCATACATCGCCGAGGCACCGATCGCACGTACTTTTCCCGCTTTTACCAGATCGTTTAAGGCTTCCATCGTCTCCTCGATCGGCGTTTCATAGTCAAACCGGTGGATGATATAGAGATCCAGATAATCTGTTCCAAGCCGTTTTAACGTTCCGTCAATCTCACGGTGAATCGCCGGCGCCGAGAGTCTTCCCGGATTAAAATACACCTTGGACGCAATAACCACCTGATCGCGCGCCACATTCTTTTTCAGCGCTTTTCCCAAGTACTCCTCGCTTGTTCCCGCCGAATATCCATTTGCCGTGTCAAAAAAATTGATTCCCAGCGAAAGCGCTTTCTTTACAACCATCTCTGTCTGCGCCTCATCCAGCGTCCAGTCATGCATCGTCCCGGCTTTTCCGAAACTCATGCAGCCCACACATAACTTGGAAATTTTAATATCTGTATTTCCCAACAAAGTATATTCCATATTTCCAGTCCTCCTTTTCGCTTCTTCTAGCCTTTCTTCCATCTATTTCATCTGGTATTTAACACATTCTTCTTGCTTTTAGCCTTAACTCAATTCCATTTTCCATTTATCATCATCGACTCCCATCTTCCACTTTTCCACTCTCCAGCAGCCGCTTTACCGTCGTAAACGTCAGATCATACACAGAACTGTAAATATAGTCCACTCCGGCCAGCGCCATCGCCTCTTTCTGCTTCTGCGTTACCACCGTATATGGATAAATTCCAAACATAAACGGAAAGAACGAATACACAAACGCCTCGCACTTCTCCCCATCCATATCTGTCCTGAATTTTGCAAGCATCTCCGCCACCGTTTTCAGTGCCGTTCCATATGAAACCTTAAACTCCACCAGCTGTTCCATCCGGCTGTTCTCTTCCAGATCGTAATGATTCATGGACATGATTTTCAAAAGCTGCCGATGTTCATCCAGCGTCTCCGCAAGCGCCCCGGCTATCTCTTCATTGTTCATCGCCTCATGCGATTCTATGACCTCCTGAAGCTGCAAAATCCACTGATCATACTCTCGCTTCAGCAGTGCCAGAAATATCTCCTCTTTGGTCTGGAAATAATTATAAATAGACGTGCGTGAAAAGGATGTCTCACTGCCTATTTCTTTTAACGTAATTTCTTTAAAACTCATCGTCTGGTACAACTTTTCACAGGCGTTGATAATCTCCTCTTTTCTCGCGTTTGTCCGCTCGCTCGAACTTGCCGGCATACTCTGTTTCTACTCCCTTCAATGCTATCTTTCTCTCTTTTTTATTATCACATTTCTATTCTGACACTGTGTCACTATCCTTAATTCAGATATTACTGCTTTTCTGACACGATGTCAATACATTTTTCTTTGCTCTATCATCCAATGCCGATTTTCCGAAAATTTCCAAACAACAAAAAAATGAGTTTCCCGCCCCAGCAGCGAGAAACCCACTTATAATCATTGCACCATTTTATTGAATTGCCACTTTCTTGATTATTCTATCTAAGACCTTACATACCACATACGCCGTCACGATTCCCAGAACCGCCCCAAACAGAACATCCGTCGGATAATGAACAAAGAAATACATCCGGCTGAAACCGACGAGGGCCGCAAAAATAAACGTCACAATGCCAGCTTTTTTATAATAATAAAAAATTGACATGGCGCTCGCAAATGCCAGATACGTGTGAACGGACGGGCATGAAAAGCTGCTCGGCTTTTTTACAATCATAGCCACCGTATCATCGACAGCACATGGTCTTGGACGCGCAATCAGATCCTTCAGCCACTCATTGCCGATTACGAAAGATGCAAAATAGGAAATCAAAACGGCCGCACCGCATTTCTGGGTTTTCGGTATCATCAAAAGAGCCACGCCGATTACCAGCCACATTTCTCCGAGTGAACCGACCATTTTATTGAAAACGGATATCATAATCGTATCAAGCAGCGGACTATGGAGTCCCTGTATTGCATGAAGTATTTGTAATTCCATTTAAATTTCTCCTTTTCTTTCCAATATCAAAAAGTTTTTATTCTAGTGTATCCCCAACTGGCTGACCCGTTTCATATGCCGGTAATATACCACAAAAATCGCCGCTCCGGTAAAAACCCAGGATGCCACATACACATTCATAAGCATTTCATAGGTCGGCATCCACCGGAATACCGTTCCCATCCAAATTAGACGGAATACCACCGTGCCAAGAATCGTGATCACAGACGGCTCCAACGATTTTCCCATGCCACGCAGTGCTGCGCTCTCCACTTCATACGTTGCTGTCAGGCCTTCCAACGAACATACATGATGCAGACGAATGAGTCCATAGGCTGCAACCGCACTGCTGGTCGTATAGATTCCAACAAACGGAACATCCCAGATCATAAAGATCACCGCCAGAATCTCTGTAAATCCAAATCCAAACAGCATACACAACCAGAAGACTCTCTTACATCGTTTCACATTTCCAGCGCCATAATTCTGGCTGGTAAACGTGACCGCCGCCTGTGCGAATGCCGCTGCTATATCATATGTGAAATACTCAAAATTCAACGCCAGCGAGGAACCGGCGATCGCATTTTCACCAAATGAATTGATTCCGCTCTGGATAAACACATTCGAAATGGAAAAGATCGCCCCCTGAATTCCGGCAGGGATGCCGATTCGGAGTACTTTCATCAGGGATTGCCTCTCAATCCGCAGCTCATGCAGGCACAGCTTAAATTCATCGTTCCGCCGATGCAGATTTATAAGCACCAGTGCTGCGCTCAAAATATTGGAAGTTACGGTCGCAATCGCAACGCCCGCCACCCCCAGGTGAAAACCAATCACAAGCAGCAGGTTCAAAACAACATTGACGCTACCAGACAGCATCAGATAGTACATCGGCCTCCGGCTGTCCCCGAAGCTGCGAAGCACCGCGGAACCGAAATTATAAACCACCATGAATGGAATACTGAGAAAATAAATCCGGATATACAAAAGTGCCTCGTTTAAGACACTTTCCGGTGTGCCCGACAGCTCCAGAACCATCCTGGCCGACAGCATTCCCGCGCCCATCAGCAATATTCCAAGCAGCATTCCGAACAGCATGATTGTATGCAGCATTGTGCTGATCTGCTCCCGTTTATTCTGGCCGATCAAGGTTGCCAGAGCTGCATTCGGTCCCACCGACAATCCAACGATCAGATTGACAAAAATTCCCACCAGCGCCACACAGCTTCCGACCGCCGCCAGCGCCGCATCGCCCGCAAACCGTCCGACGACCGCCACATCCGCCGAGTTAAACAGCTGCTGTAAAATACTGCTGCAAGCCAGAGGAATTGCAAACAAAATCAAATTTCCGGCCAATCCCCCATTCAGCATATCCATTTCTTTTGATTTTCGTTCTTTTATCATATGTACCGTTCCATTTCTAAATCGCTTCATTGAAAAGGATGCAAAAAACGCCGGAACCCTGCGATTCCGACGTTTTGAAGATTTCTTTGGAAATGAGAACTACTGTCCCATCTGCTTTGCAACTTCCTCTGCAAAGTTCTCTTCCTTCTTCTCGATACCTTCGCCGGTCTCGAAACGAACGAATTTCTTGATGGTGATCTTAGCGCCATTCTCTTTTGCAACCTGAGCTACGTACTGGGATACACTCTGTTTGCCATCCTCAGCCTTAACGTAAACCTGATCCATCAGGCAGATCTCTTTGAGCTCTTTCTTGATACGACCCATAACCATACCGTTGATGATCTTGTCGTTTGCATCCGGCTTCTCGTTCTTAGCTGCTACAGTCAGGATTTCTTTCTCTTTTGCGATGTAATCTGCATCTACTTCGCTGTCGTTGGTGTACAGCGGTTTCAGAGCTGCAGCCTGCATAGCTACGTTCTTAGCCATCTCTTTGATTGCATCGTTTACAACGTCAGTCTCAACGTCTACCAGAACGCCGATCTTGCCGCCTGCATGGATGTAGGAAGCAACGAAACCGTTCTCCTCAGCTAACTGAGCAAAACGACGGATCTTCATGTTCTCGCCGATGATGGAGATCTGGGAAGACAGAGCCTCTGCAACTGTTAAGGACGGATCCTTCTCCCACTTCTCAGCCAGGAATGCATCGATATCTGCTGCGCTTGTGTTCAGAGCCTGCTCAGCAACGTCAGATACGTAGTTCTGGAACTTCTCGTTCTTAGCTACGAAGTCTGTCTCTGCGTTTACTTCTACTACAACTGCCTTCTTCTCATCAGCGGTAACCTTAGTCATAACGATACCCTCTGCTGCGATACGGCCAGCTTTCTTAGTAGCGCCTGCAAGTCCTTTTTCTCTCAGGAACTCAACAGCTTTGTCCATGTCGCCATCTGTAGCTGCAAGAGCTTTCTTACAGTCCATCATACCAGCGCCTGTCATTTCACGTAACTCTTTTACCATTGCGGCTGTAACTGCCATCTTAAATCCCTCCGTGTATATAAATTCAGGTACACGTTCGTATACCCGCTTGGAGCACGCTTTTATGCGGAAACCCGCGGCGTGCTCCTGGTTTTTTGGTTTCGATTTTAAATTTTGGGGTTAATTAAGCCTCTGCTTCGCCCTCAGCTGCAGCTGTTTCAGCCTCGCCCTGCTTAGCTTCGATAACAGCGTCTGCCATTCTGGAAACGATCAGTTTTACGGCACGGATAGCATCGTCGTTACCCGGGATTACATAATCCAGTTCTTCCGGATCACAGTTGGTATCGATGATACCGATCAGCGGAATACCCAGAGTATGAGCCTCCTGTACGCAGATTCTTTCCTTCTTCGGGTCTACTACGAAGATAGCATCCGGGATCTTCTTCATATCTTTGATACCGCCCAGGTTCTTCTCCAGCTTCTCCCACTCTTTCTTCAGCTCGATAACTTCCTTCTTCGGCAGAACGTCGAAAGTTCCGTCCTCAGACATAGCCTCGATCTGTTTTAATCTAGCAATACGGCTCTGGATGGTCTTGAAGTTTGTCAGCATACCGCCTAACCATCTCTCGTTTACATAGAACATACCGCATCTCTCAGCCTCAGTCTTGATAGCGTCCTGAGCCTGTTTCTTAGTACCAACGAACAGGATTGTACCGCCGTCTGCTGCGATATCGGATACTGCCTTGTAAGCCTCATCTACTTTACCTACAGATTTCTGAAGGTCGATGATGTGGATACCATTTCTCTCGGTGTAGATGTACGGAGCCATTTTCGGGTTCCATCTTCTGGTCTGGTGTCCAAAGTGTACACCTGCTTCGAGTAACTGCTTCATTGAAATAACGCTCATGTTTCTTTCCTCCAATTTTGGTTTTTCTTCCGCCGTCTTCTCATGCTTTCCGCGGGGACTCATAGCGAGCACCGTCCTGCGTAAATCCGACCGGCGTGATTTTTCAGCCTTTATACTATATCACAGGCTAGGCTTGTCTGCAAGTAGAAATTTGTAAATCTCCATAATTTCCCGCTCTTTTTTCTTTTTTTCCAGATACTCCCCTTTTCGACCTCCCCCACTGTCTTCAAGTGTCTTCATGGTAGTTGTTTTCAGACAAGAAAGCGCCGTAGGCGGTCTTTCCTATAAAGGCTCATTCTCGCGCCGAGTGCGGTCTCTTGCGACATGATTCCCCTTCGCGCGAGTGCGCATTCACGCGAAGCGTTTTTTGTTTCATAGGACGCATTTTCCTATGAAACAAAAAAAGTCTTGAATTTTCAAGGCTTTTTAGACAATACAGGAAATTTCAGATATCCATACATGGGTTGATCATGCGAAAAATGTAAGTAAAAACTGCAAATAATTTCAGTTATGTAAACTAAAAGCGGATCCCGAACACCTCGGAACCCGCATAAATCCTAGAAATAAAAAAGAGCGCGAGACGGGACTCGAACCCGCGGCCTCGACCTTGGCAAGGTCGCGCTCCACCAACTGAGCCACTCGCGCATACTTGTAAGAA
>JBNMLY010000030.1:0-20666 GCA_050875065.1 Otoolea sp.
ATATTTCGTGCACCAGACAAGATGGTACTGTAAAGAATATACATATCCCCTACCATATGAAAGTGTATTTTCTTTGATACTAAACATATTTTTTTCCATGTCTATATTATACCATATGCCTTTCTATATAGCAAACGTTTGTTCTGCGTTCTGCCAAAAAAATTGGCACACCTAACTCATCACTGAAGTAACGAGAATGCGATGTGTCAGTTATTCAAGAATGATATAGAAGATCTAAGAAAAAAGGTGTACGAATTTTTTTGTGGATTTCATACACTTTTTGTAACTGTATGGACTGAAAATCGGAATTGATCAGGTGTTGTAAGAAAAGCGTAAGTTTTCTTTTCTCGTCAGATGATGATAGTCACATTTATAATAATGATAAATAGAAAAGTCAGAGTATTATTATTTTTTGTGGAAGAGGGATGAGGCGATGGGAGAAAAAAGGCGGAGTTGGTGGACGTTCCAGTTATGGGAAGCTGACGCATTACGGCAATATCTGGAAGAAATGGCTACAGGAACAGGACTGGCTTTTGGAAAAGTTGGCAGCTTTGGTATGAAATTTTATAAGGCGAAGCCGGAAAAAAGGAGATATGCGGCGCTTCTGCTCATGGGAAGTCCCTCCCTTACGGGCGCGGACAGTTGGAAAGCAGAACAGTTTGATAGACAGTGTCAGGAAGTCGGGGGATATTTCAATGCAGCGGCACGTTCTGGCAGACAGATGATACGGTGCAGCTGACAGGAGATATGCTCGAAGAGAAATAGTTTTAGATACAGAGGTCACTTTTCTGGAACTGGTATTGAATTTTCTATTCTGTATTGGTTGTATTAGAAATATGGGTATTGTACTATAACCTGCAAAATTTGGGGAAATTGTTTGCAGACTCTATACAGCTTTTTCTCAATCTTTTACTGGCTGGGATATGTATTTCATGGACGATATCGTATGTCCAGTTATTTCGACGGAATCATGGGAATACTATGGCGTTAAAGAAAGGTACTCCATTTGCCAGAATGAATCTGAAGCGGAAAATAAACTTAAAAAAGTGTATGATTGCATGCGATGGAAGGTTGCTTTTGCTTATTTTGGAATTGGCATTCTCGGCTTCGATGAGAGCACTGGCTGCTTTTTGATTTCTTTGCTCTTGACTGTGCTGATATCGTTGCTTGTAGGAAAATTGATTTGGAATAATGGCAGTGGGGATAGCTGGAATGAGTGGATATCTTATCTGGTTGGTGTTACTACATATACAAGCCCCCATTATCGGGATCATTTATAAAACCAGTAAATGTTAGCCCAAGGATATGGCAGAATTGAGGGAGCGGGTAGAACTGGAGGTTCTAGTAGAGTTAGGGGAACTTCCTATTGGTGTTGAAGTGGATGCAATATATATATTTATATGTTTGATTTTTATGATTTTGGTTTTGGGCACACATAAATTTGATAAATATTTAAATTCAAAAGGTGTTGAAAATTATGGAAATTTTCTGACGATCGGTTCTATTGTAGTGCTTGTTATTGAAAATACTCTTTTAAAAATAAAAATGGATATTATAACAACGGTTGGAACGGTAGGTGTAGGTGTGCTTATAGTGCTTGGTGCAATATCGTTTCTTTGGCATAGAGATAAAAAATAGAGAATAGTTGAAAAAGTTGTTTATAAAATTATGTAAAAGCACTAAAGATTATTGAACTGCTTATTTCCAAATGAAAATATCCCATTGATGTTTAATGAGGAAGCATATTTAGCTGTGTAGCACGTACCAGAAAAGACACGAGAGTTGTTTAAGCGGATTGTGTTGTCAGAAGGGCTGTTTTAAAAAAGTGGAAAAATAGGTAAGAAATGTAAAAAACAGTTAGAAAAAATAGTTACTTTACTTGACATAAAAAGATGAGATTCATATAATAATAGTACAAGGGCAGATACGTCTGTCTGGGTGTGCTGACACCTTAAAAATCTGACATTTTAGCCAGTTCGTAGGCTGGCAGGTTTGGGAGCAACGGAAAAACTCCACATTTAAGCCGCACAGAGAGAGGCGGACGGTTGGCAGACAACAGAAAAATCAGCATCGTAAGAAAAAGAAAGGTTGCCCGAAAGGGCAACCTTTTGAAGTTTATGGAGTGTGAATGGCGAAATACGATAAGAAAGCAGCCTTGAAGATCATGGTAGAGGCGGCAAAGAAATATGAAGAAAAACTAAATGATAGACATTTTTTGATTGTGTATCGAGAGGGAAAAGATACAAAGACAGTTAATGTAGGATTTCGGGACATGAATTTTTTGCATATGACAGGTGTGAAAACAAGACTGTCAGCGCAACAATTTTATGCAGCTTGTTTGGAGTCAAAACTGTCTGAACGTGATTTTGAAATTGATAATAAAGGGAAAGTGCAGCAAAAATTGATGGTATTGCCTTATCTTTCAGAGCTTTTATATCATCACTGTATGATTGGAAATTTTATCAATAGTGGAATTTATATCAGGGCAGATTATTTTGTGGGAGATACGAGAGCTGTTTTGAGTGTTGGATTTAGAACAGGACAAAAAACAGATTTTCCAGTCACATTGTATAATGAGGATGTAAGAAGATTGTCACAACCAACGAATAAAATACTTGCAATTTTCTCGAAACATTATAAGGAGGAGCAATATCATAGGTGTACATATCTTGCAAAGGAATAGAGTATTCAGAAATTAGGGGTAAGTGATAAAATTCAGTTTGAAGAGATGTTAGGTTCAAATAAGGATATCAAAGACATAAAATGAAATAGAGCGGAGTCTATTTTGGGAAAATAGATAGATACTAAGGAGAAGACATCATGGGAAAACTACTATTTACGCTGATACTTGCGCTGACAGCGTGGCTTATCAGCCTGCTTACGGGCAGAGGCAGGCGGCAGGTGGAGCGGATTCCGGAGGGAATGGGGATTCTCTGCCAGCCGCCGGGAAAGCGGTATGTGCTATATGCAATGGGTGTAGTTGTTTTTGTATTTGTCATGTTTTTTTCTGTGCTTTATATTATGGACGGGGCCCCGGAGAATGCGAGGCTTATGTGGGGACTGTGCGTGGCAGCGGCAGTTCTGCTTCTGGTTGTCTGCATCCTGTGCGGTAATATGATGGCGCGGGATTGTGTGTATTTTAACGGTGAGAAAATACAGATTGAGAAAGCATTTCGAAAGCCGCGTGTATTTTACTGGAATGAAATCCAGAATATAAAGGGAAATTTTGACCGGATCATTCATCTGTATCTGGCGGATGGGACGAAGGTTCTCACGGCGGATGTGGGAATGGTCAATTATGAGATATTTTGTGCTATGCTCAAGAAGAAATGTGCTGGAAATGTGGACGGATATTACCGCTCGCAGACGTATGAGCATCCACAGAAATGCATCATGCGGTGTGGTACCGAGTATTATATGCTGGCTGTCATGGGAATTTTGATTTTTCTGGTATATCTGGCGCTCTTTCTGTCGGCCGATAAGAGCGAACTGCTGGAGGTGCTGCGCCAGCAGAGGTCTCCATCTGAGTGGTTCACTGTGTGGTTTGCGCCGATCTGCGGAGTGGTAAGCATAAGTTTCCTGTTTCTGTTCAGTCAGACAAATGTACGTTATTCCCCCGAAAAAATGGTCGTAAAATTTCCGCTGCGAAGAAAACGGGAGGTTTACTGGAGAGATATATCGAAAATCGAGGTGGTTCCGTCGAAGCGGCAGGAGACAAGGCTATGGAAAACGCTGCGGATTTATACGCAGGAACGGGTATACCGGTTCAATCTGGGGTATCTGACACACGGACAGGATGGGTTTATAACAGAGTTATTTAAAATGGCGGAGAAGTATGAGATTACCTGTGTGAAGGCAGGCAGCAGATAGGAGAATTAAAAGTATGGCAGTAATATTTTATCCAAGTTGTAAGGCAAGGGCGGATTACCCGGGGCAAGCAGACGATTAGCCGATTATATTCGGAATAAATATGGAATTGAGCCGATCGGATGCTGCCGGACAAATCATCAAATTTTGACAGAGAAAGACACTGCGCTTATAGTATGCAATAACTGTGCAGCGATTATAGAAGAAAATACAAAAGCGGCAATTAAATCTGTCTGGGAAGTGATTGACGAGGACACAGATTTCCCGTTTCCAGATTATGGAGGGGAAGCGATCACAATTCAGGATTGCTGGGTTGGCTTTGATAAGAGAAAGATTCAGGATGCGGTTCGTTCGTTGCTAAAGAAAATGAATTTTACGATTGTGGAATTAGAGGAAAACTTCGAGAAAACAAAATTCTGTGGTGTAAATTTGTTATCACCATGTCTGGAAAGTAATGCAAAACTTGCACCGAAGCGATATGTAGAAAAGTTTGCTTATATGTTTACGCCAATGGAAAAAGATGAACAAATCGAACATTTTAAGAAACATTGTTCAAAGATAAAGACGAAAAAGGTAGCTTGTTATTGTAAATTTTGCAGAGATGGACTGCGAATGGGAGGAAAAGAGGGACTTCATATGTTGGAATTATTATTTCCGGTAGACGCGGCTTTTGGTGGTCGATCGCGGGGCGATGTTTTATATTGGAAATGGAGAGAATTATCCGCCGATTCATACGACGGGATATGATTTTAATGACCGGATTTTAGAGGTGGCGGTGGAGATGTTCTGGGGGCTGATAGGGAATCGGTAATTATCAGGGCTGTCGTGAGTGCGGCAGCCCTTTATCATTCATTATTCCATCAAATCTTCCACGCTACACCCTAGTGCCTTCGCCAGGCGGACAACGACGTTGACCTGTGCCTTGTTGATGTCATTTTGTTTTTGCTCATAGAGCTGTATCATCCGCAGAGAAACGCCGGAGGCATCGCTTAATTCCTGCTGGGTAAATCCTCTTGCTTTTCGAATCTGGCAGAGGGAAGATTTACGGCTGTGCTTGGTTCGGGCGATGATCGCGTCAGCGGTTTCGATGAATTTGGTGACATCGGCTTCGTGGAGAATATATAGAGAGAAGATCGTGGACAAGGAAAGTCCATTGTTTACAATGTCTTCAAAACGGCAGCTCTTTTCCCACTGGTAATATGCCAGAATCCAGCCGCTCCAATATTCTTTTCCCTTATATACATGATAGGATGGTTCACGCACCACGTATTGCAGGTTGGTTGCGTCTAAAACAGCACAGGCAAGTTCATATCCGGACATACCAGTCACATATTTGGGATTGCCGGTTTCAAACTGGGAAGCAAGACCGGACGCGATGAACCATCCAAAGAATTCATCCGGATCATAGCCGAGATCGCAGACGGCATATTCTACCATGTCGCCCAGATTCTGCATGGCATCATCTAAGTATAATTCGCTGTAAGCGCTCATCGTCATTCCTCCATCCTTCTCGCATCAGATCCAGAATATATGTTTCAGTCAAAACAGAGCCACGCTGTTTTTCGGCGCGGAATTCTTCACGCGCTGCCGTGTCACGAGCCAGTTTTTTAGGGTAATAAATTTCTTTCCGTGCGGGGAGCGCTGCTTTGAAAGTAAGCGCCCGGAAGGCTTTTTCCGATTTAGCAACAATCTGTTCTCCAAGTTTTCCGAGTACCATCGCACGTTCAAGCTGTGAAAGCGAGATGGTATTATTCAAGAAGGCATTCGCAAAGGAAAAGTAGGAGTCATCCGCCCGATAACCCTTGATCAGATCGTAGTCCTGATAGTTTACAGAGAAATTCTTTAAAATATACTCCCGCGCCTGTGACGCAATGTCAGCGGAAATGCGGAATTTGCGGTTTTCCAGCAAAACAGAGAGCCAGTTTAGAATATTGTATTCACCGGAAGTCAGGGAGAGAACGGACAGCCCATCCAGCGTTAATGTATACTGGTTGGCGTAGCCATCTGATTCGACAGAGCAAGCCCATTCTTTGGCAAGATCCGGGCTTTCAGTACAATAAAATCCCAGTCCGTAATCATTGTATGGATTTCCAGCGCCGAACTGGGGCGATTCAATGATTTTGGGGGAACCGTGGTAAATCGTTAATTCCTGTAACATTTATGTCACCTCGTTTAAAAAAACAAAGTTTGCCTGCTCATAACAAACGGTAAATACTTAAAAAGTATCGCTACAACGATAGTTTCTACGGCGATTTTATCATTGTAAAACAAGATTGTCAATTTCTCTTACATTTCATAGGAACCGTGATGAAAACACGGATCACAGATCTTAAACGGATATCCGACCGGCAGCATCCGTCCGCAGCGCTGGCAGCGGGCGATGTAGCTCTTTTTACCTTTGGATAAATACTGCATGATCGTGCCCTCGGTGCGGCTGCGTTCCTGCTCGAGCCAGTCCTCGTCGATGATCTTGTCAAAGCGGTGGGAAAACTGGTAGTAGAGGTCAAGCTTGCGGTAATACGTTTCGTATTTCTGCAGTCCCAGCTTGGAACCGGCGCTTTTGTCAGGGTGTTTTAAGCGCTTGTCGGCCGGGTAATCCTTGCAATAGTGCAGCCATTGGAGGACAACCTGGTGATCCTTGATGTCGATCGGACAACTGATCATGCGGTAGAGAATCCGCTTATCATCAAATCCGTAAATATCGTCGCGATGGCGCTCCGCCTGCGCGTAGAGGCTCAAAATCTCATCGACGCTGACCTTTTCAAACGGAGGCGTCGGCTCAACGGATTTCCATACCTTGATGATAACGTCCAGCGGCTCGTCCAGGTCGAGGAGAATCTGCGGGAAACCGAGGCTGACTTTTTCGATCGGTTCTTCCTCTTTGGTAAGCTGTTCCCGGATATAATCGAGGGATTCCTGCCCCATCGCGCTCACGTAGCCAGTGTCAAAGAGTCCGAAGCGTCCGGCACGTCCGGCGATCTGCTTGACCTCCGGTACGGTCAGGCCGCGGCGGGTGGTGCCGTCGAATTTCTGGGTCTGGACAAAGACGATGCGCCGGACTGGAAGGTTGAGTCCCATGCCGATCGCGTCGGTGGCGACGACCACCTTAGTTTTGCCGCTGGTAAATAGCTGCATCTGGCGGCGGCGGATCTCCGGCGGCAGACTTCCGTAGATCACGCTGGCCTTGATGCCTTCCTCTTCCAGACGTCCCGCCACATCGAGCACGGATTTTTTGGAAAATACGACGAGTGCGTCGCCGGGAAGCACACTTTCCGGGAAAGAAAATGGCGTGTCCTCACAGATGAGGGCGGTCTTGCGCTGATACCGGCAGATAGCCAGGCTGTCGCCGCATAGATGAATCAGGTGCGTGACGGTGGATTCGGCAGCGGGACTCATACAGACATGGATTTCGTGGGCTTTCAGTCCCAGAATCGCTTTCGTCCAGCAATGTCCGCGGTCCGGATCGGCGGTGAGCTGCGCCTCATCGATCACGGCGATGTCGTACTCCTCGGAGAAATCGGCCATCTCGATCGTCGAAGCAGTAATTCGGCTATCATCATCGGCAATGCACTCCTGACCGGTCAGCATGGTGCTGGGGACGCCGCAGTCGTGCATTTTTTCATATACCTCGAGCGCCAGAAGACGCAGCGGGCCGAGATAAGTGCCCTTTTTGGCTGTTTTTAGCCGTTCCAGCGCGTGAAACGTCTTGCCGCTGTTGGTCGGTCCGATGTGTAGAATAAAACGGCGGTTCATCGCCATGGTCTCCGGAAATTCCAACTCCGGGCGGGACGGGACGAGATCCATGATTTTATACTGGATGACGTAGCGCTTATAGATCTGGTAAAGTTCCAGAAGCGTCTGCGTGCAGAGCCGGCCGTCCAGTTCCGTTTCCAGATAATTCAGGAAATCCATGGAAATGTCGTCGCGCTGGGCGGGCAGAAACATCGCCTCGTCCAGGCGGATGAGCTGCGGCAGCAGAGCCGTTTCGATGAGTTTAGTAATGGCATCATTATGCGAACGGTACGCAAAATAAGCCAGGTTTTTGATCTGGCGGTGCCATTCTTCCAGCGAGAGGCTGGTGACCTGTGTCGGTTTGGTTCGTTTCAGCGTTTTTAACAGCCGGTTTGTCCGCTCATTCAGATCGCGGGGACGGGAACTGCTCTTTCGTTTTTTCTTGCTTGCCGCCTGATATTGGCGGATATAGGTCTGAAGAAGCTGATTTGGCTCGATCATTTGAAAATCTCCTCTTTATGTAAATATCCGGTCAGATAAAATTTTGGGATTGAAACTTTGTTTGGTTTAGGAACGTTTCTATTATCGCAGAAGTTGAATGGATGTGCAAGGATATGAAACAGGATTGCAGAAAAATAGATTGCGGGGAATGGGAGAACCCATTAAACTGGATAAAATGGAAGAAATACGGGAATGAAAAGCAGTAAGAAAAACGGAGAAATATTTGATATAATAGGAGTACTTAACAGCAAAAAAATTTGTTTTTGCTTGTTACACCATGATAGTTACAATTTATCGCAAATAAAAGAAAGGTCAACATCCATATGGCATCAAACTATAAAACAGGAACAAACCTAACCTTGACTCCCTCCGAAATGCAGCTTTTAAGCCGCAGTCCCCTGTTTCGAGGCGCCGGAGAGACGGGAATCGGGGAAATGCTTTCCTGTCTGGGAGCGGAGGCACGCAGTTATGAAAAGGAAGAAATGATTTACCGCGCGGGAGATACCGTTACATCCCTGGGGGTGGTGCTGCACGGCAGTGTGATGATTGTCAACGATGATCTGTGGGGCAACCGCAGCATCCTCGACCGGGTGGAATCGGGACAGATTTTTGCGGAGACGTACGCGTGTGTGCCGGGGGAAAAGCTGCTGGTCGATGTGTTTGCGGCGGAGGCGACGGAAGTGCTGTTTTTAAATGTAGGGAAAATGCTGTCGCAGTGTCCGAATTCCTGCGGGCATCATACGCAGCTCATCCGCAACCTGCTCGCGATCTCGGCGCAGAAAAACCTGCGGCTGTCCCGCCGGATCTTCAATACATCGTCGAAATCCATCCGGGGACGGCTGTTGTCGTATCTGTCCGATCAGGCGGTGAAAAATGAGAGCGAGAGTTTCGATATTCCGTTCAACCGCCAGCAGCTCGCCGACTATCTGGGTGTGGATCGGTCGGCACTGTCGGCGGAATTGGGGAAGATGCAGCGGGAGGGAATCCTGGAATTCAGAAAGAATCATTTTCATTTGTATGAAGATGTGAAAGGTTTGTAGAGCACATAGTGTGAAACATCAAAATTGAAAATATAAAAGGAAAATACCCTGTCAGAAACATCAAAATTCGAGCGGCAGGGTATTTTTTATGATTTCTTATAAAAACAAGGGTGATACCGTGATTTGACAAATGCATTGATAAATAAATGAGTAAGATGCTCTGTTTCCCTGAAAAATATTCTTGTATTTTGGGAAAATATTAAAAAATTTCTAAAAGCATCTGTGAAAATCCCTAGGGATGTAGTAAAGACCCATCCCCTATATTTCCCTGCACCGGTTGTTTCAGCATATCCAGAAAGGCCTGCGCTGCCGGCGTCAGTGGGCGCATCGGATTTTGCAGGACGAGAATCTGGCGCTTCGGGACCGGGATATTTAAATGGAGCTGGAACACGCGGTAGTTGAGCAGGTAGTTCCGGGCAAATTCTGAGGGAACGAATCCGATCCCTAAGTTGTGGGAGACGGTCGGGGCGATCAGGTCGTTGGAAGATACCTCGATGCTTGGGTGCAGATCCAACCCCTGTTCTTCAAAGAGATTGTCCCAGAAAAGCCGCGTCGTTGTGCCAGATTCCATGCTGACAAGCGGGTGCATACAGAGATCTTCCAGGGAGAGGGTGCGGTTTTGCAGCTCGGAAAAACGGTTTCCGGCGATGACGATGTCCTGAAATTCAGCAACCGGCATCACGTGAACCAGATCCAGTTCTTTCATGATCGCATGGATCGGGGAAATGATGACGGCGAAATCATTTTCCCCTGCTTTTAAGGAGGAGGCAGTGATCGGCGCAGAGTTGGAATGAATCTGTACGGTCACATTGGGAAAACGCTGCTGGAACTGTTCGATATAAGGAAGCAGAAAGAAGCGCATCGTTAATTCGCTTGCGCCGATTGAAACTTTGCCGCTCTGGCTGTTCGTATATTCTTTTAAAATTTCTTCCGCGCGTCCCATCTGCTGGCAGGGACGGTTGATCTGGCGGAACAGAATCCGTCCCTCCTCCGTCAGGGTCACGCCTTTCTGAGAACGGTTAAAGAGCTTGCACTCAAGCGTATCTTCTAAGTTATGAATGTATTTTGTCACGGTCGGCTGCGTGAGACAGAGATTCAAAGCTGCCTGTGTAATATTCTGGCATCGCGCCACCTCGTCGAAAACCTTGTAGTAGTCAAAACTGATGTCCATGTATGTAGTCGAAATCCTTTCTGTGTCTGTGACGGTTTCAACTTGATTGAAACCGTGTCTGTCTGATTTTATATCTGCATCGCTCGATACTTGTATCAGTCAAATATAGTCACACTTTATCGTATTTTTCCAGAAATGTCCAGTCACAGTATGTTTAAATTGTATCGAAAACCAGATCGAAACTTCATTCTGTTTATCTATGATAGACAAGAGATTTTCCGGCGCTTTTAAGCCAGTGTTAAAAAACAAACCTATCCATCATTCATTTTATCTATGGATATAGGAAAAAAATATAATTTTACCATTTCCATTTCCGGGAGTAAGATCGGGGACAGACGGGAAGAATGTGGAGACACAGGAGAAAACGCGGCGGCACGGAGAGAAGGATCATCCGGGAGGCTGCGGGAGAACAACCCGGAGAAAGGAAGTGACAGTATGGGAGATCTGGGTGCGACCCTGATCAAGGAATTGAACTGTGAGACGGCCTTTACGATTGGCGGGATCGGCATATCGGAATCCGTTGTAGTTACATGGATTATGATGGCAGTGGTGCTTGTGATTTCACTGATTGTGACGCACGGCTTGAAAGTCGAACATCCCGGACGCGGACAGCTTCTTCTGGAAAGTGCAGTCACGTGGCTGCAGGGCATCGGCGAAGGGATCCTCGGCGAGGAAGGAAAAGGCTATGCGCCGTATCTGACGTCCGTGTTGATGTATCTGGGTGTGGCAAATCTGCTTGGTATACTGGGGGTCAAGCCGCCGACCAAGGATTTGAACATCACGGCAGCACTGGCGCTGATGAGTATCGTGCTGATTGAGACAGCAGGGATTCGGGTAAAGGGGTTGAAGGGATGGCTAAAGAGCTTTACAGAGCCGATTGCCATTGTGACACCGATCAATATCATGGAGGTATTTATCAAACCTCTGTCGCTGTGTATGCGACTGTTCGGAAATGTGCTGGGCGCGTTCGTTATCATGAAATTGATTGAATACATCCTTCCGGTAGGACTTCCGGTGTTGTTCAGCGCCTACTTTGATATCTTTGATGGCCTGATTCAGGCGTATGTGTTCGTGTTCCTGACAGGGCTTTTTATTAAAGAATCAATCGAGTAAGAAAAGTAAAACAGAAACGAAAATACAAAAATAAGAAGATAATAAAAAGGAGACTTATCTATGGGTACAATCATTGCAATCGGAGCAGGTCTGGCAGTTCTTGCGGGCGCAGGAGCTGGAATTGGTATCGGAATCGCCACTTCTAAGGCGACCGAGGCAGTCGCAAGACAGCCGGAGGCAGAGGGAAAAATCACAAAGATTTTGTTGTTAGGTGCGGCACTGGCCGAGGCAACCGCTATTTACGGTTTCGTTATCGCACTTTTGATCATTATTCTTTTAAGCTGATATAGCGGATACGATAGAAAACGAAAGGTGGGGCAAGGCTATGTTACGGTTGGACATCAACCTGGTTTTTACAGTCATCAACCTTTTAATCTGGTACGCGATTATCCGCATTTTCCTCTTTAAGCCGATCAACAAAGTGATCGATAAACGGAATGCAGCCATCCAGGAAAAGTATGATGAGGCAAAAAAGATGCAGGAAGAAGCGCAGGCGGAGAAAGAAAAATATACAGCCTGCCAGAATGAGATAGAAGCAGAGAAAAATAAGGTGCTGGATGCGGCACGTGCGAGTGCGCGTGAGGAAGGGCGTCAGCTGATTGAAAATGCCCAGAAAGAGGCGGACAAAGTTATCCGGAAAGCAGGCGAGGATGCGCGCCGGGAGAAAGATAAGATGCTCGAACAGGCGAAGCATGAGATTCTGTCTCTGGTTTTGGACGCGGCGGCTGGTTCGATGAACAAGAAGTCGGATGACAGCGCTCTTTATGATGAGTTTTTGAAGAAAGCGGGTAAAGCAGAGAATGAAGAAACTTGATGTCTATTTACAGGAAATAAAGAGACAGAAGATTTCTGTCGATGATCTGCAGCATACGGCTGAGATACTGGCTGCAGCGTCGCAGCTTCCGGCAGAACTTGAAAATCCAGATTTGACCCGTGAAAAACGGAAAGATCTGATTCAGAGTCTGTTTCCGCTGGCAGTCAGAGGAATCATTGAGGTGATGGCACAGGAACAGACACTGAAAATGATGCCGGAACTGGTAAAAGAGGCAGAGGCGCTTGAAAAGCCGGATAAATATTTACGCTGTGTGCTGGAATATGTAACGGAGCCGGATGAAAAACAGGCGGCAGGAATCCAGAAATTCCTCTCGGAGAAATATCCGGGAAAGGAACTGCGGATTTCCAGGGAAGAACACCCGGAGCTTGGAAGCGGTTTTATTCTGCGGGTCGGCAGCGAGGAATATGACTGGAGTACGCAGGGGCGGAAACAGGCGCTGGCGGAGAAATTAAAAAATCTGGCGCAGATGCCGGATAACGGGGATTTCCTGACGCAGAAGGGAATCATCGGAATCTTAAAAGGCAATCTGGATGGAATCGATATTTCGGCCAAGGAGATCGGCACGGTCAGCCGGGTGGGCGACGGCATCGCCTACGTGGATGGAATCGACCACGCGATGTACGGTGAGATCGTGAAATTTGACGGCGGTGTGAGAGGCATGGTTCAGGATATCCGGACGAAGGAGATCGGCTGTATTCTCTTTGGACGGGCTACCGAGGTTGGAGAAGGAAGCCGCGCGATGCGGACCGGAAAAATGGCGGGCATCCCGGTCGGAGAGGAATGGTTAGGCCGGGTTGTCGATGCACTGGGACATCCGATCGACGATAAAGGTGGAATCAATGCGGCGGGCTACCGTCCGATCGAATCGCCGGCACCGGGTATCATTGAGCGTCAGTCGGTTGATACCCCGATGGAGACCGGTATCCTCTCGATCGATTCGATGTTCCCGATTGGCCGCGGACAGCGTGAGCTGATTATTGGCGACCGCCAGACGGGAAAAACATCGATCGCAGTCGATACGATGCTGAACCAGAAGGGAAAAGATGTCATCTGTATTTATGTGGCGATCGGCCAGAAAGCTTCGACGGTATCGAGACTGGTTCACACACTGGAAAAACACGGGGCGATGGAGTACAGCATCGTGCTGGCGGCGACGGCGAGTGATTCGGCCTCTCTTCAGTACATTGCACCGTATTCAGGAACGGCGCTGGCAGAATATTTCATGCATCAGGGAAAAGATGTCCTGATCGTCTATGATGATTTATCGAAACACGCGGTAGCGTACCGTGCACTTTCCCTTTTGATGGAACGTTCTCCGGGACGTGAGGCATATCCGGGCGATGTCTTTTATCTGCATTCCCGCCTTCTGGAGCGCTCGGCGCGGCTTTCCGATGAGTTGGGCGGCGGTTCGATCACGGCGCTGCCGATCGTTGAGACGCAGGCAGGCGATGTGTCGGCCTACATCCCGACCAACGTCATTTCCATCACGGATGGACAGATTTTCCTGGAAAGTTCCCTGTTTTTCGAGGGAATGCGTCCGGCGGTCAATGTCGGAATCTCGGTATCGCGTGTCGGAGGCGCGGCGCAGACCAAGGCGATGAAAAAGGCGGCCGGAAGCGTGCGTATCGATCTGGCACAGTACCGCGAGATGGAAGTATTTACGCAGTTCAGTTCCGATCTGGATCCGGTGACGAAGGCACAGCTTGCCTACGGAAGCGGCCTGATGGAGCTGTTGAAACAGCCGCTTGAGCATCCGCTCTCGATGGAAGAGCAGGTTACCATTTTGTATGCGGCAACGAGCCATCTGCTGACGGATATCCCGAAGGAGAAGCTGAAAGCATTCCAGGGCGGTCTGTATGAATTTATGAGAAGTTCGTACTCGCAGGTGGGCGAGGCACTTCGTACAACAAAGACGCTGAGCGAAGATATCCAGCGAGAGATTGCGAAAGCGGTGCAGGAATATAAGGCACAGTTTATGGCATCTGTTTCCGGACACATCGCAGGAAATGAGGCGGAAGCGGGTCAGGCAGGCGCAGAGGCTAAAAAGCAGTAAGGCGGTGATGGAAGATGGCGGGACTCAGAGAGATCCAGAACCGGATCCGGAGTATTCAGGATACGCGCAAGATCACGAATGCGATGTATCTGATTTCTTCGACGAAATTAAAGAAAGCCAGAAAAGAGCTGGCGGACACGGAGCCGTACTTCTATGCGCTGCAGAATGTCATCCGGCGTATTCAGAGGCATCTGCCGAATATGGAAAGCCCTTATTTTGAAAAAGAAGGACATACGTCGAAAAAAACGGGACTGCTGGTTATTTCCGGTGATAAGGGATTAGCCGGTGCGTACAACCACAATATCATGAAGCTGGCGGATGCATTTTTAAAGGATACCTCCCGGGAAGTGCACCTGTTTGTCGTCGGCGAGACGGGACGTCAGTTTTTTGCCTCCCAGCACATCCCGATCGAGGAAAATTTCCAGTATACGGCGCAGGATCCGACGTTTAACCGTGCGAGATGGATCGCGGGACTTCTTCTGGATCAGTATCTCTCCGGCAGACTGGATGAGATTCATGTGCTGTATACAAGAATGGAAAATGCGATGCAGAGTGTGGCGAAGGATAAGCGGGTGCTGCCGATTGCCAGACCGGATATGCACGGAATCGAGGTTCCGGTGGACGTCCGGCTGGAGGAATTTGCCCTACGTCCGACGCCGGAGCAGGCGATGAACGCGATTGTTCCGAACTATGTGGCCGGATTTATCTACGGCGCGCTGGTGGAGTCGTTCTGCAGTGAGCAGAATGCGCGTATGATGGCGATGGATGCGGCGACGGACAATGCAGATGCCCTTTTAAAGGATTTGAATACCATGTACAACCGGGCGCGGCAGGCGGCGATCACGCAGGAGATCACCGAGGTCTGCGGCGGCGCGGCGGCACAGAAGCGAGAACGAGAAGAGGAGATGAGAGTGTGATGGGAGAACAGGCGGCAGAGACAAAAAAGACCGAAAGCAGCCTGCCGGAAGGCAAGATTATCCAGGTTTCCGGTCCGGTTGTCGATGTAAAATTTGAGAGCGGTCCCCTTCCGGAGATCCGGGACGCGCTCACAGTAGAAAATCAGGGAAAAACGTGTGTGATGGAAGCAGCCAAACATATGGGAAAGAATGTAGTCCGCTGCATCATGCTGTCGGCGAGCGAGGGACTCTGCCGGGATATGAAGGTAACCCAGACGGGCGACGGCATCCGGGTGCCGGTTGGCGAAAAAACATTGGGACGGCTGTTCAATGTGCTGGGAAAAACTGTGGACGGCGGCGAAACGCTGGATGACGGGGAACACTGGTGCATCCACCGGGATCCTCCTCCATTTGAGGATCAGAGCCCGGTTGCCGAGATTCTGGAGACAGGCATCAAGGTCATCGATCTGCTGGCGCCGTATTCTAAGGGCGGAAAAGTAGGCCTGTTTGGCGGTGCGGGCGTCGGAAAAACAGTCCTGATTCAGGAGCTGATCCGAAATATTGCGATGGAGCAGGGCGGATATTCTATCTTTACGGGTGTCGGCGAGCGTTCCCGTGAGGGCAATGACCTCTGGAGCGAGATGAAGGCATCCGGCGTCCTGGAAAAGACGGCGCTCGTGTTTGGACAGATGAACGAGCCGCCGGGAGCCCGTATGAGAGTCGCGGAGACAGGACTTACGATGGCAGAATATTTCCGTGACAAGATGCACCGGAATGTGTTACTATTTATTGACAATATTTTCCGTTATGTACAGGCAGGTTCGGAGGTTTCGGCGCTGCTTGGACGTATGCCGTCGGCGGTTGGTTATCAGCCGACGTTAGCCAATGAGATGGGCGAGCTGCAGGAGCGGATCGCCTCGACGAAGGATGGTTCCGTCACCTCGATCCAGGCAGTCTACGTACCGGCGGATGACTTGACCGACCCGGCACCGGCGACGACCTTCACGCATCTGGATGCGACGACGGTTCTGTCAAGAAAGATCGTGGAACAGGGTATCTACCCGGCGGTCGATCCGCTGGAATCTTCGTCTCGTATTCTAGAACCGGATGTAGTCGGAGAAGAACATTACCAGACGGCCAGACGGGTGCAGGAGATTTTGCAGAAATACAAGGAATTGCAGGATATCATCGCGATTCTGGGCATGGACGAGCTGTCGGAGGAAGATAAGCTGACGGTTAGCCGTGCCAGAAAGGTACAGCGTTTCCTGTCCCAGCCGTTCCATGTGGCGGAAAACTTTACGGGTGTCCCGGGCAAATATGTGGCTCTGAAGGATACCGTAAAAGGTTTTAAGGCGATTCTGGATGGTGAGATGGACGCCTACCCGGAGGCGGCATTTTTCAATGTCGGCACGATCGAGGATGTCGTAGAAAAGGCGAAAGTGATGGAAAAACAGGAGGCGTAAGGGAAGATGGCAGATTTTCATGTAAAGATCCTGTCCAGCAGCCGGACATTCTATGAGGGAGTCTGCCACTGCCTGATTCTTCCGGCGGTGGACGGCGAGATGGCGGTCATGGCGCACCATGAGAATGAGATCGTGGCGGTCAAACCTGGCGAGATGCGCTTTCAGACGCAGGACGGCGGAAGCTGGGAGAAGGCGGTAGTCGGCCAGGGCTTCTGTGAGGTGGCAAACAACCGTGTCATGCTTCTGGCAGATACGATCGAAAAACCGGAGGAAATCGACCGTCTCCGGGCGCAGGAGGCGCTGGAACGCGCGAAAGAGCGGCTGCGCCAGAAACAGAGCATTTCCGAGTATTACGGCACCCGTGCGGCGATGGCAAGGGCGCTGGTACGACTGAAGGAGACGGAAAAGTTCGTAAAATAGGTGATTTAAAGGCAGATCTGAGTCTGTTTTGCACCTGTAAATGATAAAAATGTGGCTTTACGGCAGATGCGGTTCGGGCAGAAATGACAAATAATCGATGAGAATGGAGAACAGGGTATGACTTTACTTCAGTTAAAATACGTGGTGGAGGTGGCGGCAGCCGGAACCATCAGCGGGGCGGCAAAAAAACTTTATATTGCACAGCCGAGCCTCACGGCGGCGATCAAGGAACTGGAGCATGAACTTGGATTTTCCCTGTTTACCCGTACGAACAAGGGCGTGGTGATTTCCCCGGACGGGGAAGAATTTCTGGGGTATGCCAGACAGGTGATCGAGCAGGCGAATCTGATCGAAGAGCGGTATTTTGGCGCTGCGCCGCAGAAACGCGAGTTCTGCGTCTCCACCCAGCACTATTCCTTTGCGGTTGAGGCGTTTGTCGATCTGATCCGCGAGTACGGCGGCGAGGAGTATGATTTCCGTATCCGCGAAACGCAGACATATGAGCTGATTGAGGATGTGGCGAAGCTTCGGAGTGAGGTCGGAGTGCTGTATCTGAACCGTTTCAACGAGACGGTGATCCGTAAGACACTGCGGGAACACGACCTCAAATTTACGCGGCTTTTTATGGCAAAACCGCACGTATTCATCGGCGCGGGCAATCCGCTTGCAGGCCGCAGTTCCATCACCTTGTCGGATCTGGATCCGTACCCGCGTCTCTCTTATGAGCAGGGCGAACACAATTCCTTTTATTTCTCCGAGGAAATCCTCAGCACGCGGGACAGCCGCAAGGATATCCTGGTGTCCGACCGCGCGACGCTGTTCAATCTTCTGATCGGGCTCAATGGATACACGATCTGCAGCGGCGTCATCAATGAGGAACTGAACGGCCCGAATATCGTGGCGATTCCGCTCGAGGTGGATGATTATATGGAGATCGGCTATATCACCCACAACCGCGTGACGCCGGGACGGTTTGCGGGGCTGTATATTGAGGCGTTGAAGCGGAGAGTGGGTGGAAACGAACGTGCCGTAAGATAACGTGGTGGCAGCAGGAATTTGCCATATTTAAATGCGAAAACACGGCAAATTGGTTTGACTTTTTCAAAAACATGAAATATAATAATACCGAAACGAGTAGCAAACGAGCGTAAATCCAGTTTTTGCTGCTCGTTTTTTTGTTCGATAAAAATGTGCAAAAATGCATTTCTAGTTAAAAATTTCATAAAAATGCCATTAAAAAGTGTGTTGCTTATCAGCGTAAGTCCAACTTATGAGAGATAAGTGCACACTTTTTTTATGTGGAAAAGGAGGATTTAATTTAAAATGGCAGAAAGTAACAAAATGAAGGATATGCCGGTCAATCAGCTCATGATCCAGATGGGCATACCGATGATTTTATCGATGGCATTGCAGGCTGTCTACAATATCGTGGACAGCGCTTTTGTGGGAAACATGAGAGTGGGAAGCGAAGCCGCCCTGAATGCGCTGACGCTGGTATTTCCGGTTCAGATGCTGATGGTGGCAGTGGGAATCGGAACTGGCGTGGGAACAAATGCGCTTCTTGCGAGGACACTGGGACAGGGAAACAGCAAGAAGGCTGCAAAGGTAGCTGGAAACAGCCTGTTTTTAGGTGTGGTTATTTATGCGCTATGTCTTCTGTTTGGTCTTTTTGGAGTCAACGCATATATCGCGTCGCAGACCGTTGATCCGGAGGTTATTTCGATGGGAACGGAGTATCTTCGGCTCTGCTGTGTGATTTCGTTTGGAATCGTTTTCTTTTCGTTGTTTGAAAAGTTATTGCAGGCAACGGGGCGTTCATTTTATTCGACCATCGGCCAGGTCGTGGGAGCAGTGGTAAATATCATTCTGGACCCGATTATGATCTATGGAATCGGGCCGGTCCCGGAGATGGGAGTTGCGGGTGCGGCCTATGCAACAGTGATCGGACAGGTCACATCGGCGGTGTTGTTATTTATGTTTCATATGAAGTTAAACAAAGAATTTGAGCATGGTTTCACATACATGAAGCCGGATGGCGGAATTATAAGAGAAATTTATGCGATCGGACTTCCGGCGATCATCGCGCAGGCGCTGATGTCTATCATGGTGTATGTGATGAATCTGATTTTGAAATTCAATCCATCTGCCCAGACGGCATATGGACTTTTCTATAAGGTACAGCAGTTTGTACTGTTCCTGGCGTTTGGTCTGCGCGACGCCATCACGCCGATCATCGCGTTTGCATACGGAATGCACAGCAGAAAGCGGATTTTGGATGGAATCAAATATGGCCTGCTCTACACGGTGGTTCTGATGATTGTGGGGGTGGCAATTACGGAAATCTTTCCGGGAGCATTTGCAGGATTATTTAATGCCGGATCGTCCAGAGAATACTTTATCGGGGCAATGAGAATCATTTCCATTAGTTTTATTTTTGCCGGAATTAATGTGGCATACCAGGGCATTTATCAGGCGCTCAACAGCGGCATCCAGTCATTGGTGATTTCGCTGCTCCGGCAGTTTGTGATTATCCTTCCGTTAGCAGGCATTTTTTCAATCTTTGTGAGAAATGGCCAGGCAGGTGTAGGGCTTATCTGGTGGGCGTTCCCGATTACAGAGCTTGTCTCTTGTCTGGTGGGATATGGATTTTTGAAGAAAATCAAAACGAATAAAGTGGAACATTTGGAGTAAGGAGGATAGGACGATGGGAAAAAGAATCATTACGATTAGCCGGGAGTTTGGAAGCGGCGGCCGCTTTATCGGCGAGGAAGTGGCGAAGAAACTGGGAGTGAAATATTATGACAAGGAGATGATCGGGCAGATTGCGGAGCAGTCCGGATTTTCGCCGAAGTATATCCAGGAAAATGCGGAATTGTCGCCGAAAAAGGGCCTATTTGCCTATGCGTTTTCAGGGCGCGACCGGATGGGACGATCCATAGAGGACATGATCTATGAAGTGCAGAGAAAGATCATTTTGGATATTGCGGAAAAAGAAGCGTGCGTGATTATCGGTCGAAATGCGGACTTTATCCTGAAAGACCGGAATGATGTGCTGAACGTATTCATACATGGAAATATGCCGGAAAAAGTAAAGCGGATCTGCGGCTTATACCATGTTACAGAACAGGAAGCGGTCAAAATGACCGAGGATATCGATAAGCGCCGCATGAGCAATTACCGCTTTTACACGGATCAGAAGTGGGGGATGGCGAGTAACTACACGCTTTCGTTGAATAGTTCGGTGCTGGGGTATGAGATGTGCGAGAGGATTATTATGGAGTGTGCGAAACGGTAGGGGACTGCCGATGATTTGTATAAAACATTGAACAAACGCACAAAACAGAGATATATTATGAAGAAAAGGCTAAAGGCTTGCAAAACAGGCTTTTAGCCATTCGTTTATATATAAGCTGACTATTGATTATTTTTATATGACTAAAACTTCCCACACCGGTACGGTGTGTTGAACCTTGAAAATTCAATATTTCAGCCAATAAAAAAGGCATAAATCTAATCCGTTTGGTATAATGGAATTGACTAGAAACCATCTTTACAAAGGAGATTTATGCCATGTC
>JBNMLY010000031.1:0-20614 GCA_050875065.1 Otoolea sp.
GAGTATATGGTGATGGACTATAATGGCTATAAATTATATTGGGAAAGATAGATATTTTCTAGTATGAGAGATAAAATGAGTCGTAATATTAAGACATTTTAAATATCATTTTGAAAAACAAGAGAATGGAGGAAGTTTAGAAGTGAAAAAGTCATTAAAAAAGTGAACATTACAGTGCTATCGGTTGTTGGCTCTTTATTATTTGCGGCAACATCTTACGCAGGTCAGTGGAAACAGGATGCGGTTGGTTATTGGTGGCAGGAAGACAGTGGCGGTTATCCAACAAATACCTGGTGTTGGCTGGATGGTAATCAGGATGGAATTTCGGAATGCTATTATTTTGACGGAAGTGGTTATATGTTAGCTAATACAACTACGCCGGATGGTTATCAGGTGAATGGGGATGGCGCGTGGACAGTTGATGGCGTGGTGCAGACGAAGGAACAGCAAGGGAGTGTATCATATGAAGAAATATCGGATGCGTACCAGAAGTATTTGAGTACAGTGTCAGTGGAATTTGGAAAAATTAAATATGAGTTGGTCTATTTAAATAATGACAATATCCCGGAACTAATATATGCATTCGGTTCATCCCATGCGCACGGAGTAAATATTTGTACTTATCAGGATGGCGTGGTATACCCATTATCCTCCTATGAGCATGGAACCTATGGCTCAATAAGTTATTTCCCTAAAACAGGATATATATGGGATGAGGATCTGCATATGGGGTACGAGTTTGAGATACTGGAAGTCATGCAGGGAACGACATTACAGGAAGTTTATTATCTTGAATACAATACGGGAGAAGATCCTGGAAATGTAACAACAAAATATGATAAATTCCGATTAAACGGCGCTTCTAGTACAAAAACAGCAGTAATGAACTATAAAAATCAGTTGATTGGATATTTAACCCCATCAACCTTTTCATATGATGATGCGTTAGAGTATCATAAATAAATAGAATGTTATTTTATAAAATACTTATGTCTACTCGGAGTTCTTCTTCGGGTAGACATGAAAAGAATTGCAATTCCTACTCTAGTATGATACGATAAGACTCAGCAAAGCATCAAGCATATCAAATCTTAATCATCTACGCCGTCACGGCATCCAAATGATTCTTTGCGTCTAAATTTGAATTCAAATTTCAAAATTCTAATAATCTCTAAAAACAATCAAAAGAAGGATTGTTCGTACAAATTTCAATGTGATATAATGTAAATGTGAATACGGAGGATACAATATGTTAGGACGTATTGACCGCCAGATGCTGGCAGCAGGACCAGAAGCGTGTTATGATGCGAATGCCAAGAAGCTGCTGAGCGAGAAAATTATTCTGGCGCATATACTGGCGGGCTGTGTGGAAGAATTTGCCGACATGGATCCGCTGGTGATTTTAGAATACATAGAAGGAGAGCCGGAGGTATCATCGGTTCCGGTTGAACCGGGAATGACGAATTCGCCGCATATCCGCGGCATCAGCACGGAAGACAGGGTTCCATATGAGCAGGTCGTGTTCTATGATATTCGGTTTTATGTCAGAAATCCGAAATTGGATGAGAATGTCGGGATTGTGATTGGGATCGAGGCGCAGAAATCGTTTTACCCGGGATATGATTTAGTTACGAGGGGAATCTATTATGCAGCACGGATGATTTCATCCCAGATGGGCGTAGAATTTACCGGGGAGAATTATAACCAGATTAAAAAGGTGTATTCCATCTGGATTTGTATGCGGGTTCCGAAGAAAATCGAAAATACAATCACAGAGTTTGCAGTAAAACAGAACAATGTAGTCGGGAAACAAGAAGAGCTGGGAAGATATGATTTGTTCCGGTGCATATTTGTATGTTTATCGGATAAAATGACGGGACAACGGGAGGAAGTCCGGCTGCACCGGCTGTTGGAAACATTATTTGCAGATGGGATATCATTGTCAGAGAGAAGAAATATTTTACAGACAGAATATCAAATCACAATGACAGGAGAACTGGAAGGGAGGCTGAATCAGATGTGTAATTTGGGTGAAGGATTGGCAGAGAGATGGATGGAACGAGGAATAGAAAAGGGCGTACAGCAAACCAGAACGATTTTCCGTCTGTTCATGAGCGGTGAATCAGAATCCATGATTGCAGAAAAAACAGGAAAAAGTGAACAGGAAATTCACGACATTTTATACGGTTCTGAGGAAGCGTAGCTTGTAGCTTTCCCTGGATCATGGTATCATAAAACCAGTAACTGTGAAGGTACTGAACAGTTACGGTAGTTCCGAAGAAAAGGGGAAACGATATAATGTATAAGGATGATACCATTCTGGTTGTCGGACAGGCGAAGCCGAGCAAGGAGGACGCGATTTACAGCCTGCACGGCGAGTTTTATGTGAGTTTTGTGGTAGAGCGGGCGACGGGAAAGATTTTGGATTTGGAGTGCAACACGATCTTGTCGGTAACGCGCAATTTTGTCGTGTCGATGCTGCTTGGAAAGAGCCTGAAAACGGATTTGGACGAGATGCAGCAGATTATCCGGGAAAGGTATTTTGCGCTTACTCAGAAACCGCTCATTGCCTGTCTGAAGGACGCACACAACCGCTACATGATGGTGACGGGGCAGAAATAAGTAATAAAATGGCAGCTTATCAGCGAAAAACTGACAGGCTGCCATTTTGACAACTATTCTTTTCCGTTCCAGCAATACGTACACAGCTTGCACGGCTCCAGACCAATCGATTCGATTAAATCATCGAGGCGGTGGAACTGCAGGGAGGTGAAGTTTAAGCGTTTGCGGATTTCTTCGACCATTTCCTTGTAGTTCTGGCTGTCTGGATTTGCGTAATCATCCAGAAGCTCCTGGGAGACGTTGTCGCCCTCACGGTCGCGGATGATGCGGCGTGTGATGAGGTCCAGCTCGGAATTGGAGCGGGAGAAGTTCAGATATTTACATCCAAACAGCAGCGGCGGACAAGCCGGACGGATATGTACCGCTTTGGCACCACTCTGGTACAGGAATTCGGTTGTCTCGCCGAGCTGGGTGCCGCGGACGATGGAATCGTCGATTAAGAGCAGGCTCTTGTCGCGGATCAGGGCGTCAACCGGGATCAGCTTCATACGGGCGATCAGGTTTCTCTGACTTTGATTGGTCGGCATGAAGGAACGTGGCCAGGTCGGGGTGTATTTGATGAATGGACGGGCAAATGGAATGCCGGACTCATTGGCGTAGCCGACTGCGTGAGCGATACCGGAATCCGGGATACCGGCTACCAGATCGGCGTCGGACTGATCGCGTTTGGCAAGCATGCGGCCGCAGTGGTAACGCATTTCCTCGACGTTGATGCCCTCGTAGCAGGAGGTCGGATAACCGTAGTAAACCCACAGGAAGGAACAGATCTTCATTTCCTTGCGTGCCGGGCTGAGGACTTCCACGCCGTCAGCATTCATGCGGACGATCTCGCCCGGTCCCAGCTCTTTGTAATCGGTGTATCCAAGGTTAATGTATGCAAAACTTTCAAAGGAAACACAGAACGCACCGTCCTTGTGTCCGATGATCGCCGGGGTGCGGCCGAGGCGGTCACGGGAAATATAGATGCCTTCCGGGGTCAGCAGGAGAATGGTCATGGACCCTTTGATTTTTTCCTGCGCCAGCTTCAGGCCCTCGACGAGGGAGTCAGCCTGGCTGATGATGGCTCCGACCAGCTCAGTTGCATTGATTTTGCCGCCGCTCATCTCCATGAAATGGATGTGACCTTTCTTAAATGCTTCCTGAATCAGTTCTTCTTCGTTATTGATTTTGCCGACTGTGGTGATGGCATAGCTTCCTAAGTGCGACTGAATTAACAGAGGCTGCGGTTCCATATCTGAGATACAGCCGATGCCCATGTTACCCTGCATTTCATCGACATCGCGCTCAAATTTTGTACGGAACGGGGAATTCTCAATATTGTGGATGGAACGGCTGAAACCGTTTTCTCCATAAACCGCCATACCGCCGCGGCGTGTTCCCAGATGGGAATGATAGTCCGTACCAAAAAAAAGATCCAGTGTACAGTTTGTTTTTGATGTGACACCAAAAAATCCGCCCATTTGTTACTTCCTTTCAACTCATTTGTCAATAAACTCCATGTCACTGTGATCCGCGGAAAAATTTTCCGGATAGCAGTAACGCCGTTATTTTTATCATAGCATATATTAGGCAAGTTACACAATATGGAACATTTATTAAAAATACTTATAACTATTTTTTCGTGTTGTTTACAGATGGCGAATTTACAGATGGTAAATCTAGAAATTGAAAAAATTTAAGGGACGGAATACAAAAAAGGGAAGAAGGGAGATAAGGGGAAAGAAAATTATCAGGGAAAAAGAAAAATTTGGAAAAAGGAAAAATTACAGGGAGAAAACAGGCGGAAGAGGTGGAAAAGGGGGGAGGGAGAAAAGCTAAAAAGGTTGTGTGTCAGAAAAATGTAAGAACTAAAAATAAGAGACTTGCTTCTTTATTATAGAAAGGTATGGTATACTAGGAACACTTGATAAGGTATTTTCAAGTCTTTTGGCATTTTCTGAGTGTGAAAAAAGGCGTATCGTTCCGGTGGGGATATTTTAAAGAAGCGGAGAATACGATCACTTGGACACATGGCAGAAAAATTAGGGTATAGTGCGAGTGATACCCAGCTCATGAACAAACGGGGAGGATAGGGAAAATGAGAAAAAAAAGATGGAAAATGAAAGTGGCGGCGTTTCTTCTGGCGGCGGCTTGTGCGGCGATGACCCCTGTGGCAGTTTATGCGGGGACAGATAAAACGTCTGGGCCGGCATCAGATCCGGAACTGCTTCAGAGAACGAACAAAGATTCGAATGCATCGGAGACGGAAACGGATGCTGGAGCGCAGACAGCCGATTCGCAGGCTGGGGATAACGGGACAGGGGAACTGACAGAGGAAGAGAGGCAGACACAGGAAACTGAAGCAGCCGGGAAAGTGGCGAGCGGAGGCCGTTATATCGATCCGAATGCGCCGATGGTAGCGCTGACGTTTGATGATGGACCGTATGCACCGGTTGGAAATCGTATTATGGATTGTGCGGAGTTATATGGTGGACGGGTAACGTTTTACGTGGTGGGGGAAAGAGTGAATAACTATAAAAGTGAGAGCCAGCGTATGCACAATAATGGGCATGAAATTGGTAATCACACGCAGAATCATAAGTATCTTCAGAAATTAGGGGCATTGGAAATCCGGCAGCAGGTAGAAGCCTGCAATCAGGCGATTGCCGCTATTACCGGGGAGGCACCGAAAACGGTTCGTCTGCCGGGAGGAGGAAAAAACAGTACAGTACTTGCCAATATAAGTCAGCCGATTGTTCTTTGGGATGTGGACACGCTGGATTGGAAGACACGGAATGCGGCTTCTTCGATACAGACTGTATTGAGCCAGGTAAAAGATGGATCTGTAATTTTGATGCATGAGCTTTATGATGCATCTGGAGATGCAGCGGTTGCCATTATTCCACAGTTGGTTAAACGTGGCTATCAGTTGGTAACAGTCAGCGAGCTGGCACAGTTTCGGGGCGGTATGGCGGGAGGAACCGTTTATTATAGTTTTCACCGTTAAATAAAAATAGTCAGTTGTTTTGTGAGTAGGTTCACTTATTATGAAAGCCTCCATATTCTAACAGTAAGGAAGAATATGGGGGCTTTTTCCTGTGAATCGGGCGAGAGAATGGATTCATTGCAGTGAGGCATACAAGCGAGGACTGACAGGAAAAGGCGTCGGGGTGGCGATTTTGGATACCGGTGTATTCTTGCATCCGGATCTAGAGGAGAACGTGTATGGATTTCGGGATTTTCTGAAGAGAAAAAGCCAGCCATATGATGATAATGGACATGGAACGCATGTGGCGGGGATGATCGCCGGCAGTGGGGCGGCGTCAGCCGGACGTTATCAGGGGGTAGCGCCGGGAGCTGGCCTGATCTGCCTGAAAGTTCTGGATCAGAAAGGAAATGGCTATGTGTCCGATGTACTGGCGGGATTGCGCTGGATCCGGCAGTATGGACATGAATATGGAATTCGGATTATCAATATATCAGTGGGTTCTTTTACTCCAAAAGGGATGAGCGAGGATTCGGCCCTGGTTAGAGGGGTAGATGCCGCGTGGGATGCGGGATATGTGGTGGTAGTGGCAGCTGGGAACAATGGACCGGCTTCCCGAACCATTACGACGCCAGGAATCAGCCGGAAAGTGATTACGGTGGGGTGCTCTGATGATGACAGGGAGGTAGAGGTGGCCGGTTGCCGGATGGTGGATTACTCGGGCAGGGGGCCAACGGAGGCATGCATCTGTAAACCGGATATTGTGGCACCGGGGTCAAGGATTGTGAGCTGCAATATGCGGCGCAGCGGGTATCGATTTAAGAGCGGAACTTCGATGTCAACGCCGCTGGTGTCAGGGGCGGCTGCCCTTTTACTGGAACAGAATCCAGATATGACGAACCGGGATGTGAAATTGCGTTTGAAAGAAAGGGCAGTCGATCTGGGATTGCCCCGGAATCAGCAGGGATGGGGGGCATTGGATGTTGGGCGTTTGCTGGAATAGGATAGGAAATGCAGCTATAGCAGGAGGGGCTTGGGGGCGATAAAAAGATAGACAGAACTGGAAAGGAAATGCTATAATAATAAATACTTTGAATCGCGAAAAAAGGTACGGAAGAACCAGAGAACAAAACAGAAAAAAGGCAGCAGAAGGGGGAGGAGAGAGAAGGAAAACAGGAAAAGGCGGAAAGAAAACGGTTGACATTTCCGCTTGAATCCGATATGATAGAAACAGATATAGAACATTTGTTCGTTGTTTGCCGCAGGAGCGGTGTTTTATGGAGGGAAAGATGAATAAAGAAGACAAGCTGAAAGCATTAGATGCCGCGCTGACACAGATTGAGAAAGCATACGGAAAAGGTTCTGTGATGAAGCTGGGCGATTCCGGTGTGAACATGAATATAGAGACAATACCGACCGGCTCCCTGAGCTTGGATATTGCGTTGGGACTTGGTGGCGTTCCGAAAGGAAGGATCATCGAAGTATACGGACCGGAGTCCAGCGGTAAGACGACGGTTGCCCTGCATATGGTAGCGGAGGTGCAGAAGAGAGGCGGGATTGCCAGCTTTATTGATGCAGAGCATGCACTGGATCCGGCCTATGCAAAACGGATTGGAGTTGATATTGACAATCTTTACATTTCCCAGCCGGATAATGGAGAGCAGGCGCTTGAGATTACGGAGACGATGGTGCGTTCAGGTGCGATTGACATTGTGATCGTGGACTCGGTTGCGGCATTGGTTCCTAAGGCGGAGATCGATGGAGAGATGGGGGATTCCCATGTAGGTCTTCAGGCGCGTCTGATGTCGCAGGCGCTTCGAAAACTGACAGCTGCAATCAGTCGTTCCAACTGCGTGGTTATTTTTATTAACCAGCTTCGTGAGAAAGTGGGAATCATGTTTGGCAATCCGGAAGTTACGACAGGTGGACGTGCTTTAAAATTTTATTCTTCGGTGCGCATGGATGTACGCCGTATAGAGTCCTTAAAGCAGGCGGGGGAAGTGGTCGGAAACCGCGTCCGGATTAAGGTGGTAAAAAATAAAATTGCCCCGCCGTTCCGTGAAGCAGAGTTTGACATCATGTTTGGAAAGGGAATTTCCCGTGAGGGGGATATTCTGGATTTGGCAGCGAAAGAGAATATCGTAGAAAAGAGCGGTGCTTGGTATGCCTATGAAGGGAGCAAGATTGGTCAGGGACGTGAGAATGCAAAGAATTTCTTAGCATCTAACCCGGAGATCTGTCTGGAAATTGAAAACAAAGTGCGTGAAAAGTATGGTCTTTCGGAAGATACGATTCTGCCAGAATCAGCGGGGCAGACGCCAACAGAACTTCCGCCGGTAGGACTTGGGGAAGAAAGAGAAGAGTAAAAGTAGAAGAAGGGATCGGATATGCGGATTGAACGCGTAGAAGCCCTGGATAGGAGAAAGAGCAAAGTTTTCACAGACGGAGACTTTGCCTTTCTTTTATATAATGGGGAATTGGAAAAATATGGAATCTATGAAGGGGCAATCCTGGAACAGGGGAACTTCCGCCAGATAGAAGAATTGTTGAAAGGGCGCGCCAGAGAGCGCGCTTACAACCTGTTAAAAGTACAGGATAGGACAGAAGAAGAGATTCGGTGCAGGCTTTTGCAGGATGGCTATCCGGGGCAGGTAGTGCAGGAGACGATGGGTTTTTTGCAGGAGTACCGTTTGATCGACGATGCCAGGTATGCATTGAATTATCTACAGCTTCATGGAAAGAGAAAGAGCCGGGCAGAGTTAGCGTTTTATCTCCAGAGAAAAGGAATACCGCGTGAAGTAGTTCGGAGTCAGCTGGAGACATCGGGGCAGGATTCGGGTGAGGCAATCCGGGCATTGCTCCGAAAAAAACATTACATAGCGGGCCAGACACCGCGCGATCAGAAAAACAAAATAGTTGCTTATTTGATGCGACGGGGATTTTCATGGGAAGATATAAGGCGTGAGATGGATTGCATGGATGATGGGAGTGGGGAGCTGCCACTTAAATGAAAGGGGGCCTGTTCGTATGGCTAAGAGGAGAAAACAGCTGTTTTCCTAGTAGGGGGAGGGCTGTCACTGCTAGATGGGATGGCAGAAAACAGGGGGAGAGCGGATCTGTCAGGCGTTTTCAAAGCACACCGAAAGACTGCTTGTGAGAGTAGTGGAAATGCAGAAATCATGCAGGATAAAGAGGGTTAGGGGGTACTTATTCTGCTTGACATACGCTATAAAACCGTTTAAAATTATAGTATTGTATTTTTGTACAATGAAAACTAAATAAGGAGGTGCTCCTGTGTCACAAGTAATAATTGCAGTTATCGTTACAGGTGTTATTGTAGCAGCTATTACTTGGGTCGTAGCGAACCAGTATCGCCAGAAGACATACGAGGCGAAGATTGGAAGCGCAGAAGAACGATCCAGGGAAATAATAGATGAAGCATTGAAACTTGCTGAGACAAAGAAGCGAGAAGCTCTCCTTGAAGCGAAGGAAGAGTCGTTAAAGACGAAGAATGAGCTTGAGAAAGAAACAAAGGAAAGAAGAGCTGAGCTTCAGCGCTATGAAAGACGTGTACTGAGCAAAGAAGAAAACGTTGACAAAAAAGCAGAAGCGATGGAAAAGCGTGAAGCGGGTATGAATGTCAAGGAGGAGGCACTCAAGAGAAAGACTGCGGAGGCAGAGGCTCTCTATGAGAAAGGTATGCTGGAACTGGAGAAGATCTCCGGTTTAACCTCTGAGCAGGCAAAGGAATATCTGCTGCGTTCCGTGGAGGAAGAGGTAAAGCATGATACGGCGAAACTTATCAAGGATCTCGAGGCGAAAGCCAAAGAGGAAGCAGATAAGAAAGCAAAGGATTATGTCGTGACAGCGATTCAGCGCTGTGCGGCGGATCATGTGGCGGAGACAACCGTATCGGTGGTACAGCTTCCGAACGATGAGATGAAAGGACGGATTATCGGACGTGAAGGAAGAAATATTCGTACCCTGGAGACTCTGACGGGCGTGGAACTCATCATCGACGATACGCCGGAGGCAGTGGTTCTGTCTGGCTTCGATCCGATCCGGAGAGAGGTGGCGCGTATTGCACTGGAACGCCTGAGTGTGGATGGACGAATTCATCCAGCCAGAATCGAAGAGATGGTGGAAAAAGCACAGAAAGAAGTGGAGAACATGATGCGCGAGGAGGGCGAAGCAGCTCTTCTGGAAGTTGGTATTCATGGTATCCATCCGGAACTGGTCAAGCTCCTTGGCAAGATGAAATTCCGGACAAGTTACGGTCAGAATGCACTGAAGCATTCGATTGAGGTTGCACAGTTAGCCGGCCTTCTGGCGGCTGAAGTGGGCGTTGATGTACGGACCGCCAAACGTGCAGGTTTATTACATGATATTGGAAAGGCAGTCGATCACGAGCAGGAGGGAACTCACGTAGAACTGGGTGTGGCACTCTGTAAGAAGTACAAAGAGTCCGCAACCGTTATCAATGCGGTGGAGGCCCATCACGGCGATGTGGAGGCACAGAGTTTAATTGCATGTCTGGTACAGGCGGCTGATACGATTTCGGCGGCACGCCCGGGTGCAAGAAGAGAGACTCTGGAGACATATACCAACCGTCTGAAACAGTTAGAGGATATTACCAATTCCTATAAGGGAGTTGACAAATCTTATGCGATTCAGGCAGGGCGTGAGGTACGTATCATGGTTGTACCGGAACAGGTCAGCGACGATGATATGGTTCTGATGGCAAGGGATATTTCGAAACGGATTCAGGAAGAATTACAGTATCCGGGTCAGATCAAGGTCAATGTAATTCGCGAATCGAGAGTTACCGAGTACGCCAAATAAAAACCGGCAGCAAGGCTGTATGGAGTAAACTTGAGCATGAAAATAAAAGTCTTATAGATGAAAAACACATCTGTGAGACTTTATTTTTTTCATAAAATAAAAAAACAAAATCGTTCTTTTTTGAACAGGATGAAAAATGGCAAGAATAGAGTAAAAAGAAACGGCTAAAGCCGGGATAGAATGAAAGAAATTTTGCTTGCAAAGCATTCAAAAGACGAGTATTATAGCAAGATAGAGTCGAAAATGGGCCGCAGATTAACAGGAACATTGGGCATAGCGGCAGAGAAGTAATGGAGGGAAAAAAATTTATGGCCAAGATTGGTTTTATTGGAATGGGAAATATTGGATACGCAATTTTGCGCAGCCTTCTGAACACATATAAGCCGGAAGATCTTACTTTCACAGATTTAAACCGAAAGAGAGTGGCACAGGTAGAGAAAGAGACAGGGGTCAGGGCACTTGACACCAATCAGGAATGTGCGGAAAATGCAAAATACATTGTATTAGCGGTAAAGCCACAATTTTATGATGATGTTCTCGAAGATATCAAGGATCATGTGACGAAAGAAAATATCATTATTTCGATTGCACCGGGGATCACGATTGAAAGCGTAAATGAAAAACTGGGCGGCGACCGCCGTATTGTGCGGGCGATGCCGAATACACCGGCGTTGATTGGCGAAGGAATGACAGGAGTTTGCTATGACAAAAAGCTGTTTGAGGAGACAGAAAAGCAGATGATCTGCAATTTCTTTGAGTCCTTTGGTATGATGGAGATTGTTCCGGAATATATGATGAATGCAGTTGTATGTATCAGCTCCAGTGCCCCGGCGTACATCTATATGTTTATTGAGGCCCTGGCAGATGCAGGGGTTAAGTATGGTATGCCGCGCGATGTTGCATACCGGATGGCGGCGCAAGGGGTTGTGGGAAGTGCAAAGATGGTGCTTGAAACGGGCAAGCATCCGGGAGCACTCAAGGATGACGTCTGCTCGCCGGGCGGTACAACGATCTATGCGGTCAGTGTCCTGGAAGAGTATGGTCTGCGAAATGCGGTTATCAAGGCGTGTGATGCGTGCTATGATAAGTGTATTGATTTGAAGTGATGAGGTGTAATTGGAAAGACAACTGAGCGTTCGCAGGAAGAGATGAGAGCGCTGGGGAGCGGAGAGCGAACCGCAATCACTCAATGAAATGGAGCAGGAAACTGTAGGAGTGTTGAACGTGATTCCTGAAGGAATCTGGAGACAAAGGGTGAGGAAACATGGAACAGGAAGTAAAAAAACAGGCGGCATTGGGAACAGTTCCAGTCAGACGACTGAAACGGGAATTAAAATATCAGGGAACGATTCTTAAAATGTATGAGGATACCGTTGAGGTAAACGGGCATCAGGCAAAATGGGATTTTATCCATCATGACGGGGCAGCAGCGGTGCTTCCGATCACAGATGATGGAAAAATTCTTATGGTACGCCAGTACCGCAATGCACTCGACCGTTATACCCTGGAGATTCCGGCGGGAAAATTGGATTCGCCGGAGGAGGCAAAGATTGACTGTGCGTACCGGGAGTTGGAAGAGGAAACGGGATTTCGCTGTGAGCATCTGGAATATTTGCTGAGCGTCAATACGACGATTGCATTTTGTGATGAGGCGCTGGATATTTTTCTGGCACGGAATCTGAAAGCTTCCCATCAGCATTTAGATCCGGATGAGGAGATTGAGGTTCAGGAATGGGAACTTTCGGAACTGCTGAATTTGATTTACAGCGGAAAGCTGACTGACGGAAAGACAGTAGCTGCCATTCTGGCATATTCCTGTAAAAAGGCACAGGAGGATCGGTAGGGCGAGCGGGCAAATGTAACAGTAAAACCAGTATGTATACAGGGAAAGGACATTGCATACAGATAAGGTAAAGAAAAGGCGGGAAGGGATATTGGTGAGACACAGGTTCCGGATTCGACCTTTCAATGCCTGGGATGTAGCAATGTTCTTTTTATTTGCCGGAATGGCGGTCGGAACGATCGTCTCCGTTTTATCTGGAGAAAGCACGGGCATAGAAAAACTCGGAAAGAGGTTATTATCGGAAAATAGCGGAATATCCGTGAAAATAGCGGAAATGGGGGTGGGCAGAATCCTTTCGTTGTGGGGACAGCGGGGGGGAACCGTTTTTTTGCTATGGCTGGCGGGGATGTCGCCGATGGCATTTCCTGTGAGCGGGGGGTTCTGCGGGGTGCTGGGGGCAGAAATTGCATTTTTGGTAAGCGTTTTTACCTCTGTGGTCGGAGTATGGGGGCTCTTTCTTTTTGGAATGACACTTGTACCGCAGATATTTCTATATATTCCAGTCATTCTCATATTGCTTTCATGGGCGTTTTCACAGGAAAAACGGGTGCGTCTGGCGGGCTTTTTTGTGCTGCTTTTGTTGGCGGGGATCGGGGCTTTGATGGAGGTATGCCTGAGTCCGCGGTTGATTGCCTTTTTGTTTTCTCACGTTTTGATGACCGGATAGCTGTTTTTACAAAAAATAAGGATGCGATGAAAGAAAGCCAGAACTTGTATTTGGGGGATGGAGACGGTGGGAAGTTGAAGGAAATGGGAAAATATGTTTGATTTTATATCGGAATATATATATAATGATACCTGCGGATGATAAAGGGAGATTCTGTGAAGAAACAGGACAACCAGTGGAGCGTATAAAAATGGCTCAGTCACCACAGAATCGGTAGAAAGAGTGCAGGACAGAAGCGGGGGAAGCCTGAAGAGGCATTTTCGGGCTGCGGATGTGAGAGCACGGATCAGTGGCTGACAAGAATAGAATATGGATTGGAAGATAAAGCGAGAAGATAGGGGAAGTATGAGAGGGGAAGTAGAGAGATTTGAACAATATCTGCGCGAGGTAAAGCGGGCATCTGAAAATACCGTGCTGTCGTATCGGAGGGATCTGATGCAGATGATAACTTATCTAGAGGAACGGGAGATACGGGAAGCTGTCAAGGTAACAAAGGTAAGCTTGCATTCATATATCCGCTATTTACAGGAACAGGGGAAAGCGGCGGCGAGTATTTCACGGATGAAAGCGGCGATGAAAGCTTTCTTTGCTTATGAGTGTTTGCAGGCACAGATTCATAAGAATCCGGCGGAGACGCTTCATACTCCGCATGTGGAGAAGAAAGCGCCCGTAATTCTGAGCGTAGAGCAGGTAACTGCACTGCTTTCGCAGCCATCTGGCCGTTCGCCGAAAGAAATTAGGGATAAAGCGATGCTTTCCCTGTTATATGCGACGGGAATTCGGGTTTCGGAACTGATAGGGCTCCGCCTGGAAGATATTAATATGGAGATTGGTTTTTTGCTCTGCCATGATGGCGGGAAGGAGCGAACCATTCCGTTTGAATATTCGGCGAAAGAGGCACTGGAAGATTATCTGGAACATTCAAGAGAGGAATTGCTGCACGGAAAAGAATCGGAATATTTTTTTGTCAACTGTACAGGCGGCGCGATGAGTCGGCAAGGATTCTGGAAGATTATCAAATATTATGGAGAAAAGGCTGGAATTCAGAAAAGTATTACTCCACATACATTGCGTCATTCTTTTGCAGCACATCTGATCGCGCGCGGCGCGGATATGCGGGCGGTTCAGACGATTCTTGGCCACTCAGATATGGCGACGACGCAGATGTACGCGGCGTACCGGGGAGAATGAAAAAATATCATATAAAAAATAGAGCATCTGTTTTGTGAAAGACTTGACAAAACAGGTGCTTTATTATATACTTTATTAGTTTAAAGCGCAACCGTTTAACGCGAATGGGCGGCCGCGGTGATGACGAACGAGGGAATATAAAGGAGAAAGACAAATGGAGCAAGTACATTTAAAGTACGGAACATCGGCGGTTGATTTTGAGATTAACGGCGCGAAGAGCGTGAAATACCTGTATGAAAATAAGATGCGGGTGATTGAAGATATAGGAGCAGAATTTCTGCATTGCGTGACGGATGGCGTGATTGGTACCAAACCGTTAAAGGAACTGATTGCACCGACGGATCCGGTGACGATCGTAATCAGCGATATGACGCGTTTCTGGATGCGTCAGGACGTGATTTGTGAGCTTTTAGTAAAGTATCTGCACGATGAAATGGGCGTGGGATATGATCAGATTGCGGTTGTGATTGCGCTGGGAACCCATCGCAAAAATACCGAAGAAGATCGAAGAAAACTGGCAAGTGAATTTGTCTATGATCATGTGGCAAGCGTGACGGATCACGACTGTGATGCCCCGGATCTGGTATATGTCGGTACTACTTCCTTGGGAACACGTGTATCGGTCAATCCGTTGGCAGTCGGAAGAAAGGTTATCTGTATCGGCGGCACGGTACATCATCTGATGGCGGGCTACGGCGGCGGAAGAAAGAGTATTGTGCCGGGCATCGCTTCCCGTGAGACGATCCGCATGAACCATGAGCGTGCACTGGATCCGGAGAAGCCGATGACGGATGTGCGTGTCGGCAGTGGTCTGGTGGAGAAGAACCCGATCAACCTGGATATGCGAGAGGCAGGCGCCCTGGTACACGTTACGTTCGGTATCAATATCGTGGTAGATACGTCCTCCCGTCATAGCGGCTTATTCTGCGGTGATTTTGACAAGGCATGGCAGGCCAGCTGCAGCTATGTGCAGAAGGGATACGGACTGCCGATCGATTACCAGGCAGATGTCGTGATCGCAAGCTGCGGCGGTTTCCCGAAGGATCTGAACTTCTATCAGTCCACGAAGACGCTGTTTAACGCGTCGAGAGCAGTCAAAGAGGGCGGCACGCTGATTATGCTGGCAGAGTGCCCGGAGGGAAGCGGTTCCAAGGATTTCTTTGACTGGATCAAACCTCTCTCCAAGGGATGCCTGGATGAGGCGCTGCGTGCTTCCTTTACCATCGGCGGCTATATTTTCTATGCAGCCTGCGAGTCCATCCGCCGTTCGAAGACATTGCTTTTGTCTTCCTTGGAACCGGAGCTGGTTCAGGATATGGGCGTGAAGTCATTTAAGGATATGAAGGATCTGCTGGCAGAAGTGGATTTCAATGGAAAAGATGTATATGTGATTCCGTATGGCGGAAGCGTGCTCCCGCAGACAAAAGAGGCCTACGAGCGTATTTGCCGTGAGGCGGAGGAAAAGGGAGGCGCGAAGGAATGAATATCCCGCTGTTGATAGTTATTTTATATGTAATTCTGCTGTTTGGCATCAGTATTTATGTCTCCTACAGCCAGAAAAAGGATTCCGAGAACTTCCTTTTATATAAAGGAAAAAATAATGCCTTTGTCGTAGCAGCCAGCATCGCCGGTCTGGCGATCGGCGGTGCATCGACGATCGGTATTGCGGAGAACGCGTTTACCGTTGGCCTGTCGGCGGGCTGGTATGATACCGCCTGGGCGATCGGTGCAGTTGTTTCCTCCATGCTGGCGGTCCGCTATCTGCGGAGAAGCCAGTATACGACCATCAGCGGCCTTGTAAGAGACCTCTACGGCACAAAGACGAGCTTTATCATGGTCATAGCCATGTGTATCATCCAGTCTGGCATCATCGCTTTGCAGTACAAGGCAGGCGGCTCGATTCTGGCATCGCTTCTGCCGGATATTTTTACGGTTAAGAGCGGTACCTTCTTTTCCTTTCTGATCTTCATGCTGGTAGCTGTGATCGGTGGAATGGGAAGTGTTTCTTTGACGAATGTGCTGAATCTGGTGTTGATCTATATCGGCGTCATTCTGGCAGCAGCGCTGGTTCTCTGGAACCACGGCGGCTGGGAGGCGATCGACGTGCTGACGAAAACGGATCCGAACACACCGTACCTGAGCTTGACAGCTGGAATGGGCTGGATGGGTATTTTAAGCTGGATCGTGGTTATGCTGGGAAATACAAATTCCGTTCAGGGGGTTGTCCAGATCGGACTGACCGGCAAGAGCGATCGCTCGGCAACGGTTGGATTCATCGTTGGTGCGATCCTGATGGTGCCAATTGGATTTATCTGTGCGCTGCTCGGTGTGGCGAGCCGTGCGCTTTTGCCGGATGCAGAGGCATCGGTTGCACTTCCAATGATCCTGATGAGTATTCCTCCGGTGCTCGGCGGAATCACGCTGTCTGGTCTCTGGGCGGCCGATATGGGAACGGGCTGTTCCATGATTATCGGTCTGGCGACAACCGTCAGCACGGATATTATCGGAAAAATTCCGGGTGTTTTGCTGAATGATCGTCAGAGACATATTTTAAATAAAGTCATTGTTGTACTCAGCAGTTTGGTTACCTACCTGATCGCAACCCAGATGGGCGCGATTTTGGGGGCGATGCAGAAAGCACTTTCCCTGGCGATCGGTACTTCGTTTATCGTCATCGGCGGTCTGCTGTGCCCAAAATTTTCCAGCCGCAAGGCAGGATTCTGGACCATTATGGCTTCGATCGTGTCGATTGCGGCATGGAATGTGGTTCCGGCGCTGGTTCCGGTATTTAAGAATGTAGGATTTTTTATGCTGGCGGTCTGTGGGGCTGTGTTTATCCTGATCAGTCTGGTGGATTCGGAGAAGGTTAAGCAGTAGGATGGTGAGAAAATAGAAGAGCCAAAGTAAAAAACGTCAAATCCAAGTGGAAAACTTAGAATTTGACGTTCTTTTTGTATATTTAAATTCGGTATCAATGCAGTGTTCTACTCAACTGTTCCAGCGTCTTTGATATAGGAAACAAAACTCTTCTTGATCGAAGTCACGATCTCTTTGCACTTCGCATATTCTTCACTGTCTTCGGCGTACTGCTCGTCGTAGTGTGGAGCCAGAATGAAGAGCTTGTTTCCGCGGAAGCCTAAGATGGTACAGCCGTTCAAGTCACGGTAGTGGGTGTCTTCAAATGCGAGAATGCGAAAGAGAAGCCCGCCTCCATTGGCTTCATAAGCTTTTTTTTCATATACTTCGTAGGAATCCCCGTTTGGTACCATGACAAGCTTTGAAAATGCCTGAGCTGGAAGTTTAAATGAAAAATCATCGGTAATTACTTTGGAACCAGTCAGCTCGATGGAGAGGTTGTCTGGGTCCTCCTGAGAAAAGCTCACAACCTGTGCGGAATAGTCAGCTGCATAAGACGGCGTCACATAGAGAGCCGCAGCCAGAGCCGCGCAGAGGAATAATTTTGATTTCATCCTGAGATCTCCTTTTAGTCAGTCTTTTATAAAGTGGGTAACTGCCTTATATACTCACGTAGTGAGAGACAGTTACGCATGTCGCATATTCATACTGCAAATCGTCCCCAATATAGAAGATACGCTATGGAATCCATAGCGTATCTTAACTCCATATGAAATTTATTGTAGCACAAAACAATTAAAAAGTCAGCTGGGAATTTATCCCCAATTTATCCAATTCTCGAATCTTTCTTCCCTGCGGACAGGCTCTTCTGCGCGGTGGAAAGCATTAATTTGATACGGTTCAGCTGGTTGACCTCGCTGGCACCTGGATCGTAGTCCACGGCGATGATATTCGCTTCTGGATGGCTGGCGCGCAGCCCCTTGATAACACCTTTTCCGACGATATGGTTCGGCAAGCAGCCAAATGGCTGGGTGCAGATGATGTTTGTCGTGCCGCTGTGAATCAGCTCCAGCATCTCGCCGGTCAAGAACCATCCCTCGCCGGTCTGGTTGCCGAGTGAGACGTAATGTTTCGCCATCGACGCCAGGTCCTGAATCCGCGCAGGCGGGAGAAAGTGTGTGCTGCGTTCCAGCTCGCGGCGGCAAGTGCGGCGGAAATACTCGAGCAGGGAGATTCCCATGTTGCACAGGTGCGCGGTGGAGCGCTTTCCGCCCAGATTGTCTGCCTTGAAATTGCTGTTGTAGAAGCAGTAAAGCAGGAAATCGAGCAGATCCGGCATCACAACCTCAGCCCCCTCGGCTTCCAGAAGTTCGACCACGTGGTTGTTGGCTAACGGAGAGAATTTTACTAGAATCTCGCCGACGATGCCGACTTTCGGCTTCTGGACATCGCGTCTCGGAAGCTCGTCGAAGTCATGGACAATGCCGCGGATGTTGCGGTTAAACTCTGCCATGGATAAGGAGTGCTTCTGCAGCGATCGGATACAGATGGCCTTCCATTTCTCATGCAGGGCGTTGGCGGAACCGGCTTTTGCCTCATATGGGCGGGTCGCATAGAGAACCCGCATGAAGAGATCGCCGTAGACAACCGCCTGCATCGCTTTGGTTAAAAGCGGCAGGGTGATCTTGAAGCCAGGATTTGTCTCCATACCGTTAGCATTTAAGGAGATGACCGGAATCTGCGGCATACCGGCGCGCTCTAAGGCACGGCGGATAAAGCCGATGTAGTTGGAAGCACGGCAGCCGCCGCCGGTCTGGCTCATGATAACGGCTGTGTGCTCTAAGTCATATGTGCCGGGGAGCAGCGCATCCATGATCTGACCAACCACGATCAGGGACGGGTAGCAGGCGTCGTTGTTGACGTATTTCAGTCCTGTGTCGATGGCGGAGCGATCGGAGTTTTGCAGAACTTCCAGCTTGTAACCGCAGCTGCGGATGGCCGGTTCGATAAGATCGAAATGGATCGGCGACATCTGCGGGCAGAGGATCGTGTAGTTTTTCTTCATTTCCTTCGTGAAAGAAACACGGCTGTACGCGCTGGAAACGATTGGCTTGCTGTAGTGGCGCATCTCACGCACACGGATGGCAGCGATCAGGGAGCGCACACGGATACGTGCGGCGCCCAGGTTGTTGACCTCGTCGATCTTGAGCAGTGTATAAATCTTGCCGGAACGGGTCAGAATATCGTTGACCTGATCGGTGGTGACAGCGTCCAGACCGCATCCGAAGGAGTTGAGCTGAATCAGATCCAGGTTTGGCTGCGTCTTCACGTAGGAAGCCGCCTCGTAGAGACGGGAGTGGTACATCCACTGGTCGGTGACGATTAACGGACGGTCAACGTGTCCTAAGTGGGAGACTGAGTCCTCCGTCAGCACAGCAAATCCGTAGGAAGTGATGAGTTCCGGGATACCATGGTTGATTTCCGGATCTACATGGTACGGTCTGCCTGCCAGCACGATACCGTGGCGTCCGGTTTTCTTTAACCAGGCAATGACTTCCTCTCCCTTTTTCTCCATATCCTGACGGGAGGCGATGAGTTCCTGCCATGCCTTGTGGGCAGCGGCGCGGATCTCCTTCTCTGGGATCGACTGGTCCTTGGTAAACTCTTCGACCAGACGTTTTGTCAGGATCTCCTCATTTGTGAATGCGATAAACGGGTTGCGGAAATGTACCTTGTGCTCGGTCAGGGATTCTACGTTGTTTTTGATGTTTTCTGCGTAGGACGTAACCATTGGGCAGTTATAATGATTTCCTGCTTCCGGGGTTTCATTGCGCTCGTAAGGAACGCACGGGTAGAAGATGTAGGTCAGACCCTGGCGGATCAGCCACTCGACATGGCCGTGCGCAAGCTTCGCCGGATAGCACTCGGATTCGCTCGGAATGGTTTCAATTCCCAGTTCGTAGATCTGTCTCGTTGATTTCGGGGACAGAACGGTGCGGTAGCCCAGTTCCTTGAAGAAGACCGCCCAAAATGGGTAGTTTTCGTACATATTCAGGACACGCGGGATGCCGACGGTACCGCGCGGCGCCAGATCGGCGGTCAGCGGTTCGTAGTCGAACATACGGTGGTATTTATAGTCAAATAAGTTTGGAATGTCTTTTTTCTGTTTGTTGCCGCCTAGCCCGCGCTCACAGCGGTTTCCGGTCACGAACTGGCGTCCGCCGTCAAAGCGGTTGATCGTCAGGACACAGTGGTTTGTACAGCCCTGACAGCGCGCCATCGTCGTTTTGTAAGTCAGGCTTAAGATCTTGTCGATCGGAAGCATCGAGGTGGTCTTGGACGCGTCATAGCGCTCACGCGCAATCAGAGCTGCGCCGTAGGCACCCATGATACCGGCGATGTCCGGGCGGACTGCCTCGCAGCCGGAGATCTTCTCAAAGCTTCGGAGAACGGCGTCATTGTAGAACGTACCGCCCTGTACGACCACATGCTTGCCGAGGTCAGAGGCATTGGTAATCTTGATAACCTTAAACAGGGCGTTTTTGATGACGGAGTAGGCCAGTCCGGCAGAGATATCTGCGACGGAAGCGCCCTCCTTCTGTGCCTGCTTGACGTTGGAGTTCATGAA
>JBNMLY010000032.1:0-20192 GCA_050875065.1 Otoolea sp.
GGTTATAAGATCAAGTCAGCCACTGCATAACCTTAACATTTCTATATTCAATTTTTTAAGCAGCCACCCCACCGGGAGATGGCTTGTTTGTTGTGCATTTAAGGTAATGGATACCCTCTACTTCTCATTTTCAATCTTTTAACCTCTCTTTTATAAAATTTATCTCTCCAGGTTTCAATTTTAACCATTCCATTTCAAACAAATGGACTCTCGAAATCTTTCAGCCACAAAAGCCGTTGATGGAAAGACTCTGAGCACACATATAACTTAATTTTTCAGTTCCAAATCGTCATCCAGCTGTTTTTCCACCATTCTTCTCGCTTTCAAGAAAGTTTTCCCCTGTTTCTTCTTTCTTATATACATAGAAGCTAGTATCACAAGAAGAACAAGCAGTGCACCTCCGCTGATTAAGAGTCCCTGTTGCAGTCCCTGTGGATAATACTTCAGCTTCACGGTATGGGTTCCCGCCGTCAGCTCCACACCGGTAAATGCCTTCCAGATCGGACGCGTGAGCGCCTTTTTTCCGTCCACCGTGATCGTCCAGCCCTCATCGTACGGAATCGAGAGGAACAAGGTTCCGCCCTCGCCTGCATCGATCGTGCCTGTCATGGCATCTTCTCCCAGTGTTTCCAGTTCAAACGGATGCTGATTCAAGCGCTCATAGACTGCCCGCAGTCCCACCTCCTCAAAGTGGTATGCACTCGCATCCATGCTTCCGGTAGCATCCTTACTCTCAAGTAGAATCAAAGTTCCCTCTTTCACATATCCCGTTTCCACCAGATATCCACGCTTCAGCGTATCGATGCTGCGTCTCTCCTCGCCAACACTCAGCTGAACCGAATCAATCTGACGGTTTGCGACACTTATATAATACTCCCCGTCTTCCGGTGCTGTAAAGGAAAAACGATTTCCCTGCTCTTCCCCTTCTGTAAAAACCAGGCATTCCGGCACGCCCAGCACATCCGACAAATCATTCTGGACGTCCACCGGTGAAGAAAGGTCGCGTTTCCAGCCTGTCTCCACGATATCCGGCAGAATAAAACCAAGCGGCAGCGTCCACGGATTTTCATAGAGATACGTATCCCCCGAAAATGCGTAGAGCGACAGGCGCGGATTATCCTGTTTGCCCTCATAGAGTGCATATTTAATAGAAAACAGGGAATCCACCAGCGGCGTGCTTCCCACGATGCTATATGCATTCGTCGAACCCTCGCAACCCATCTGCTTGAAGAAATCCGTCACCCCGGCATTGGCCACCGATGAAAACAGGGAAGCAGATGGAAAATGCAGCCATGCGCCGTCATTTTTCGTGCGCGCATCCGTTTTATCGATGCGGTAAAATCCCGTTGTTTGAAGCGGTTCTGTGACCGCCATAATATCCTTGTTGTCCGCCACATAATCCGTCCGGCTCGTCGTCGGGATGCTGGTTGCCGCCATATTGGCAAGCGCCTCCGCACCGACCAGCGCCATCGCTAAAAGCGCCGCCGTGAACGCAAAATGCTCTTTATTTTGATAAAAACAAAAAACTCCCAGATAGAGAAGCAGGATAACCGCCGCTACATACCAGACGATCGGTTCGAACGCATCGTCCGTTACCAGCTTCTGTGCCAGAATCACATATCCAATCGCAGCAAACGTCATTCCCGCAAACTGGCGCTTCGTTATCTCGTCCAGATATAGATACGCCCGGAAGCACATCGTCAGCACCAGCACGATATAGATAAACGACTGGCGGCACGGAAGACTGTTCGGGTAATGAAATCCATGCCAGATAAAGTTCAGCACATTGAACGAAAAGCTGGCATAGAAAAAGAGCAGCAGTACACCGTACACAACCTTTTCCCGGATCGCGATCCGACGGTTCAGAAAATACAGTCCCATGAAAATATACACTGCCACGCCGCAGTAGAGGTTCGGCCAGTGGTCAAGTCCCGTCTCCACCTGCACGTTCCCGATGTGGCGCGCGATCATGTCAAAGATCGGGAAATAGATCTCCAGCGTGGTCGGAAAGTTAAAATCGCCCGACGCCGTACTCTGCAGCGCCGCGATCTCCGGCAGAAGCACCGCCGCCGCCAGTGCGCCAGCCAGAAGCGAATACACTCCAAACAGAAAAAAGCCGTGCAGACAATCTTTCCAGTTCCTCCGTTTTTCCAGAAACAGGAGCGCCACATAGTAAATCACCATGAATAGGCATATCATAATTGATATATAATAGTTGGACAGGATCGAGAGCCCCAGCATCAGACAGTAAAAGAGCCCCTTTTTATCGCGTACCAGCCGCTCCAGTCCATACAAAATCAATGGGAACAGAACGATACAGTCCAGCCACATGATATTCCAGCTGTACGCCGCCATATAACCGGACAGCGCATAGAATACGCCGAAATAGCACGCGCCGAATTTCTGCGAACCCGTGTGCTTTTTGAGATACCACGCCATCGAAAGCCCCGCCAGACCACTTTTGAGCACGATCATATAGGTCATAAATTCGATGATCAGCGAGGACGGACACAGGAGCAGTAGCCAATTGGACGGACTTGCCAGATAGTACGCATAAAGTGCGGCAAAGTTCACGCCCATGCCGACATCCCAGCTGTAAAGCAGGCTCTCGCCATTCAAAAGTTTATGTCTAAATTCTGAGAAAAATGGCGCATACTGATGGTACATATCCGTCCGCAGGAAGCTTTCCTGTCCAAACGGGAAAATGCCACGGTATGCAAAAATCAGAACCAGAATCACCACCGGCAGGAAAAATGCCGCCAGAAGGTCATCCGACGGACGGAAGATCGCTGCCAGACGGCTGGTCCTGTGGGATGGTTTCTCCGGTTCATCCAGGTCATCCAATTCATCCAGCTCCCAGTCATCGTCATCCAAATTATCAATGACATCTGCCCCAGATTCTGGAAATTCACATTCTTTGCCTTCTTCCCAATGAGACTCTGTCTGTAAAGAAGTTTCCCAGTCCGTTTCTGGCTCCCCCTCCTTCTGATCTTTCACATCATCCCCGGCTTCCTCTGTATGAACCTCCCTTCTCCAGATTGGCATCCTTTCAGCGCGTTCCATATTTGTACAGGCAATCTCCGAATCCGCGTCCACCGGCTCAGCGTCCGCATCCGTATCTTTCCGAACGTCCAAATCTTCCTGCTCGTTCTCATACTCCGCCATTTTCCCCGTCGGCTCCGCTCCCGTGAGCTCTCTGAGCGCTTCCTCCAGTTTACTGGAACTTTCATCTCGTTCTCTTCGTTCCATCGTTCCTCCATCCAGAATCCCGTCCAGGCAGCATTTTCCCTGTTTTTCCAGCTTTTTCGGTTACCATCCGATATCCGCTTCTGCCATCCATTTTCTCCACGCAGCTAATTATTTCGAGGATTCTTTCTTTTTGAAAATAAACAATTTACTAAATACATAATTCAGCACCAGCGAGATCGCCGATACCACAATCTTGCAGATCATATCCTGCTTGATTCCCATGCCGTCTACCATCACGATCATCGCCACATACGTGAACACCGATGTCAGAATACGGCAGGAGAAGAATGACGCCATTTCCTTTAACAGGTACAGGGGACGGAAATTATAGCTTCGAAATACCCAGATCTTATTGGTCACATACGCAAATAAAATCGCCGCTGCCTGACAGCAGATCGTCGCCAGACGATAGTTCATGCCGTTGTGGCGGAAGATCGCATAGGAAATCCAGTCCACCAGCGTCGTCAGGACGCCGAATATCAGATATGATATCGTCTCCCTGTTTACAACCTTTCCCCAGAGCAGGGATAATCTTTCTTTTATCATCACTTTTTCTCCGAAAAAAGAATTGTATGGGCAGCGGTCCTTCGACATACCCATACAATTCCTGTACTTCTTAGTTTTATATTACATTTCCTCTAACAGCTTGCTGACACTGACCAGTTTGACACAGAGTGTAAACAGTTCGGTCGCTGTGATCAGATCCTGCAGCGGCGGGTAAGACGGTGCAATACGGATATTGCGGTCTTCCGGATCCTTGCCGTATGGATAAGTAGCGCCTGCTCCCGTCATGACAACGCCAGCTTTCTTGCATCTCGCAACGATCTCCTTCGCGCAGCCGTTCAGGGAATCAAAGGAAATGAAGTAGCCGCCGTGCGGTTTGGTCCAGGTACCAATCTCCAGGCCGCCCAGCTCGCGGTCGAGAATATTCTCAACAGCCTCAAATTTCGGACGCAGGATGTTGGCGTGCTTTCTCATGTGCTCTACCATGCCGTGAATGTCCTTAAAGAAACGCACGTGGCGGAGCTGATTTACCTTATCATGGCCGATGGTCTGGATCTTTAACTGCTTCTTGATATCGTCCAGGTTGTTGTGGGAAGTTGCGATTGCCGCAATACCGGAACCCGGGAACGTAATCTTGGAGGTTGAAGAGAATTTGTAAACCATATCCGGGTTGCCGGCCTTCTTACATTCTGCCAGAATCTCCAGCACATGATCCTGCTCATCGTCGTATAAATGATGGATGCCATACGCATTGTCCCAGTAAATACGGAAGTCCGGAGCAGCCGGATGCATCCGTGCCAGACGGCGTACTGTCTGATCGGAGTAAGAATTACCGGTCGGGTTGGAGTACTTCGGAACACACCAGATTCCCTTTACAGTCGGATCTTTCGTCACATACTGCTCTACCAGATCCATATCCGGGCCGTCTGCGGTCATCGGAATGTTGATCATCTCGATGCCAAAATATTCGGTGATGGAGAAATGTCTGTCATATCCCGGTACCGGGCACAGGAATTTAACCTTGTCAAGCTTGCACCACGGAGTATTTCCCATAACGCCATGAGTCATAGAACGGGAGATGGTATCGTACATCACGTTCAGGCTGGAGTTTCCATAGATAATGATATTGTCAGCCGGAACCTCGATCATATCCGCTAACAGCTCCTTCGCCTCGCTGATACCGTCCAGGCAGCCGTAATTGCGGCAGTCTGTCCCATCTTCGCAGGTCAAGTCGCTGTCGCTGCTCAGTACGTCCATCATTCCCATCGATAAGTCAAGCTGCTCTGCACTTGGCTTACCGCGTGACATATCCAGCGTCAGATTCTTGCCCTGAAACTCCCGGTACTGATCGGTCAGATCGCGTTTAAGCTCCAGAAGTTCTTCTTTCGTCATCTCGCTATAAGGCTTCATCCTTCAACATCCTCCTTGTTTATCTTACTTTACTTCATCATATTTCATGGTCTGCTTTTCATCCAGATCCCCCATTTTCAAGGTTTCTGGCTGTCTTATCAAAGCATCGTTATAATAATAACATAGGTACAAAGGGCATGACAAGCATTAATTTGTTATGTCAGCGCATAAAATTTGTTATATTGCACCGCGCAAACTATTCCGTTTTGGAAATTTCTGTTTCAAACAGCCGTCATTATCCCTTGCCCTTTTTAATCGCTTTTTTACGCGGCTTCATCCGCAGCCGGAACGCTCCCTTCTCCACTTCCAGCGCCGCCTCGCCGCCGTGCTTCAGCCTGCCAAAAAGCAGTTCGTCCACCAGAAGCGGCTTGATCTCCCCGTTGATAACGCGGTCCATCTCCCGCGCTCCAAACTCTTCGCTCGCGCCCTTCTTGACCAGCAGTTTCAATGCTTCCGGCGCGATCGAAAGCTCCATTTTCTTCTGTTTCAACCTCTCACAGAGCTCTCTAAGCTTCTTTCCGGCGATCTGCTCGGCCATCGTTTCATTCATGCTGCTAAATACCACGATCCGGCTAAGACGGTTGCGGAATTCCGGCTGAAAGGTCCGTTTGACCTCTTCCTCGATCACGTCCTTTCGGAATGTGCGATCGCCGAAGCCGATCGCCGCCTTTCCAAGCTGGCTGGCGCCCGCATTCGACGTCATAATCAGGATAATATTCCGGAAATCGGCTTTTCTGCCCTGATTGTCCGTCAGCGTCGCATAGTCCATGACCTGAAGCAGAATATTGTAAATGTCCGGGTGCGCTTTTTCTATCTCATCGAGCAGCAGAACGGCGCGCGGCGTCTTACGGACTGCCTCCGTGAGCAGGCCGCCTTCCTCATATCCCACATATCCCGCCGGGGAACCGATGAGCTTCGCCACAGAATGTTTCTCCCCATACTCACTCATATCAAAACGCAGCAGGGAAATCCCCAGTTCCGACGCAAGACTTCTGGCAATCTCCGTCTTTCCGACGCCGGTCGGGCCGACAAACAGAAGGCTTGCAAGCGGCTTTCCTTCCTCCAGAAGCCCGGCGCGCGAAAATTTCACCGCATTGACCACCTGGCGGACCGCCTCGTCCTGCCCAAATACCCGCGCTGACAGATGTTTCTCCAAATCTCTCAGCTGTTCCGACTCGTCCCGTTCCACCGTTTTCATCGGAATCTGACAAGTTTTTGACAATATTTCGTTGATGACCTCTTTACTGACCGTCTGCGTTTTCTGTTCCAACGGATGCATCTTCCGGTAGGCCCCCGCCTCGTCGATGAGGTCGATCGCCTTATCCGGCAGGAAACGTTCTTTCACGTATCGGCTGCTCATCTCCACGGCATACTCGATCACACCTTTTCCATAGCGGACGCCGTGAAATTTTTCATAATACTTCTTTAGGCCCTTTAAAATCTCGACCGTATCAGCCATCCCCGGCTCGCGGATCTCCACGTTCTGGAAACGCCGCACCAGGCTCTTGCTCTTCTCAAAGTATTTCTTGTATTCCTCATATGTCGTCGCACCGATGAACCGGATACGTCCGCCCGCGAGATACGGTTTCAGCATATTGGCAATGTCAAAACTGCCGCCTCCGACCGCTCCCGCGCCGATGATGTTGTGAATCTCATCGAGATAAACGATCGGATTCTCTTCCCGGCTGATGCCCGCCATAATCTCCTCAAACCGCTTTTCAAAATCGCCGCGGTACTGCGTTCCCGCCAGAAGCGTTCCTAAGTCAAGTGCGTAAATCTTCGCCCCTTTGAGCGGTTCCGGCACCTTTCCCTCATTCAGAAGCTTGGCCAGGCCATACACGACCGTCGTCTTTCCGACGCCCGGTTCTCCGATATGCAGCGGATTGTTTTTCTCCTTGCGGCAGAGAATCTGCATCGTCCGCTCCAGCTCTTCCTCCCTGCCAATCAGGGGATTCACGCCGTCCAGCGTATCGTTTAAGCAGGTGACATAGCGCCGCCAACGGTTTTTTCGGGTTTCCCGGCGATTTTCGGTATCCGCACTGGAATTCTGAGCTGCGCCTGCGGTTGAATTTTCCCTTGCATTATTTTCTCTTGCTTTTCTTGAAGTATTTCCGGTTTCCGAATTTCCATCCACATCTCCATGATCGGAACTGCCCGCATCACTTGTTCCCGCGTTTCTGTTTCTTCCGCGCCTTTCCGCACCGCTCTCTCGATCATCCTCTCTCTCGATCCGGGTTCTGCGCCCGTTTTCGCGGTCACCCTCGCGCTCGTCCTCATCCAGATCGTCGTCCTCATCCTCCCGGCGTCGGCGCATTTCCTCTCTGGCGGCCTCGTCCGCCTCCACCAGCGCCTGCATCAGATCCACCTGGCCGATCCCCTGTGTTTCCATATAATAAACGGCATAGCTTTCTTCCAGACTGTAAAAGCCGTACACCAGGTGCGCCAGCTCCACCGCCTTTTTGCCGCTGTTGTCCGCCGTCTCCTGCGCGGTGATTAAGATCGTCTCAAACCCGGCTGACATTTCCGGGTGCATCACCTTTCCGGTCGGCTCCATGTTCTGCATCAGGTAGGCGCGCAGATTGTCCTCCAGCCGTTCCACATCGCCGCCGCAGGCCTCAAACGCCTCCTGAAAGATCGGCCGCCTCGCGATCAGGCTGAGCAGAAGTTCCGGGGTCACATATTCATACTGTTCCTTCTGCGCGATATCAAACGCCCCGTTTAAAATATCCGCAACCTCTTTTGTCACCCGCATCCTCAGACCTCCTTTACCGTCATCCGAAACGGATAACCTTCTTTCCGCGCACGAGAAAGCGCCGTCCGCACCTTCGACTGTGCGATATCATACGAATAATTTCCCACCGATGCACTTCCGCTCTTATGTACCTTCATCATCAGCGCGATCGCCGTCTCCTGATCCTTCCTGAAAATATCCATCAGAATCTCCACGACAAACTCCATCGGCGTGTAATCATCATTGTGCATGATGACCTGATAGCTGCGCGGTTCGCGGATGGATATACGCGTGCGCTCGCTTGTTTCTCCTTGTAGTGATGACATATTGACTCCTTCATGTATTCTGAATCTCTGTGTTCTTTTTTATAATCCATTATTCTACCAAATGTCTCCGTTTTTATCAAAGTATAATAAAAACATGATGTTTCCCCTTCTTTCATATAATTTATGAAAATATATCTTTCAGGTCACATCATGTTCATTCATTTTCCCATGCATTTTTTTAAATCACGCTTCCGGCGCATTCCTGCCTCTCTGCTGGTTCTCGCCCTGCTTGCCGCCTCTTTCTTTGCCGGGCAGGCGGCCGCGCATTTCCTGCACCGTCCGTCTGAACACGCAGTTTCAGCGCCTATTATCTCCTGTGGCTCACTTTCGCCTGCCTTTGATTCAGCTTCCGTTCCAGCTTCCGCGGATGGAAACTGGGGGCTCGGCTTTCCTAGTCCAGGGCAGACGCCAGTCGGCAATGTCTCCGCCGACACTTTAAAAACCTTTAACGCTTTCTACGTCGGCGATACCACCAAGCCGGTTATCTACCTGACCTTTGACGCTGGATACGAAAACGGCTGCACCCCGTCCATTCTGGAAGCACTGAAAAAGCACCATGCCCCGGCGACTTTTTTCGTCGTCGGCAACTACATCGAAACCAGCCCTGAGCTGGTAAAACAGATGGTCGCAGAAGGACACACGGTCGCCAACCACACCTACCATCATCCCGATATGTCCCGCATTTCCGGCAGGGCATCGTTTGAAAAGGAGCTGACCGAGCTGGAATCGCTCTACCAGTCCGTCACCGGGCAGACGATGAAAAAATATTACCGCCCGCCGCAGGGCAAATACAGTGAATCGAACCTGCAGATGGCAAAAGAACTCGGCTACAAGACCTTTTTCTGGAGTCTCGCCTACGTAGACTGGATGCAAGATCAGCAGCCGTCCAGAGAAGAAGCATTTTCCAAGCTTCTGACCCGCATCCATCCCGGCGCCATCGTCCTTCTGCACAGCACTTCGCAGACCAACGCGCAGATTCTTGATGAACTTCTTACCAAATGGGAAGAAATGGGTTATCAGTTTGGGCGATTAGATGAATTATAAAATTACACCAGCAGCATCTTCCGAATAAATGACAAAATCGCTCCTCCGATGCTGCAGAACAGCAGAAATCCGTGGTTCGCATTGATCGCCTCTAATGCCGCATAACCGCCGTCCACAATCGGTTGTAAAATGCCGGCATTCTTCGGCATCAGGTACGCCGCCGGACCTGCCGCCAGTACTACAATGAGAATCAGCACAAACGGGATAAATCCGCGTCCCGTATCATATTTTTTCAGCCGGACTTGGCCGCCCGCGTGCTTGCCGGAGAGAATCCACAGACACCAGATCACGCCCATCACCCCCAGAAAGACTCCAATGCCTACATACAATCCCAGCCCATAGTTTTCCTCGGTAATCATGGTTCCAATGTAGCCCAGATCGTCGCCGCCATAGCGGAATGCCTTCGCATTTGCCCAGGTAATTCCCGCCATCAGAAGACAGCAGGCCACCTGCATGACACGCGCCATCAGCACAACCACGCCGGTTACACCAGCAGCCGTCACATCCAACGCTGATGGGCCGTCATTCGAATCGCTCTGCATATGCGTCTCGCTGCGCTGCGCTGCCCGTCTGGTGCGTTCTGCCTCCCGGGACTGGCGTTCCAATTCCCGCTGATGGTTCCGCTCCATCCGTTCTTTCTGGCGCTCTGAGCGCTCCCGCTCGGATTCAAGCGCATGGAGACGTTTTTCCATCTGTTTCTGCTGCTTCGCGCCCCGCTTATCCTCTTTCGCACTGGATGAAGAACGTCTCGCATCCTGCCGTCTGCGGGAGGCCGACTCACGGTCGCGGCGTGCTTCCTCCTGAGCCTGCGATTGGCGGCGCTCTTCCTCACGCTTTTGTGCGTCCCGGCTCTGGCTGCTCCGCTTTTCCTGTCTATTTTGCTCCGATCCAGAGCCAGATTCTGCCTTTTTCTCATCCGATTCCATCCGAATTAGATTCCGCTGTTCTGAGCCACCGTCGTCATGGCTGTTTTCCGGCTTTCTTTCCGCCGTTTTCTGTTCCCGGCGTACTGTATCATTTACAAGCGGAGTTCCGCAGTTACTGCAAAAATTGCCGACTGCTTCCTGTCCGCATTTTGGACACTTCATTCTATTCTCTCTCCTTCCGCCAAACGATTCCTTCTATCTATTTCCGCACTTATTTCTAGCGTTTCAAACACATCGTCACTTGCGATTTTCCAATCCCAGCCAAATCTATTTCACGCTCCCCGCGCCCAGCTGCCAGAACGCCACCGCGCTCGCTGCTGCCACATTGAGCGAATCCACACCGTGTGACATCGGGATTTTCACGGTGTAATCACACGCCGCGATCGTCGATGCCGCCAGCCCGTCGCCCTCGGTTCCGAGTATGATAGCTAATTTTTCTTCCTGCAGAAGCGCCGGATCTGCGATACTCACGGATCGGTCGCTGAGCGCCATCGCCGCCGTGCGAAATCCCAGCTTTTTAAGCGTTTCCATACTGTTCTCCGCCCAGTCGCCGCTTGGAATATAGGTCCACGGCACCTGAAACACCGTTCCCATGCTGACACGGCTTGCACGGCGGTACAGCGGATCGCTGCATCCCGGCGTCAGAAGCACTGCGTCCATAAAAAGCGCCGCCGCTGACCGGAAAATCGCCCCCACATTCGTGGGATTTTCCACATTTTCCAGAATCGTAATCCGTCTGGCATCCGCACAGATTTCCTCGATTCCCGGCATTCTCTTCCGCCTCATCGCACACAACATCCCGCGCGTCAGCTTAAAGCCGGTCAGACGCGTCAGCACATCAAACGGAGCCGTAAACACAGGAACATCCGCACACACCGGGCGTTCTAGGATCTCCCGCCCTTCTGTCTCGATATGGCGTTCTTCCATCAGAAAGGAAACTGGCTCATAGCCCGCGTCCAGCGCCCGCCCGATGACCTTCGGACTTTCTGCGATAAAAAGTCCTTCCTTCGGTTCATTATAATGAAATAACTGCCCCTCGCTCAGCCTGGCGTAAATGTCCAGTTCCGGCGCTTCCAGGGTTGTGATAGAAATATGATTCATTTTGCTTCTCACCTTTTTATATATGGTTTTCGAAAATGTTGATCGATTTTTCTTTTCATAACAGTTTCATATATTTGCACTTAAAATCAAACATCTTTGTAAATCCGTCTTCAACAAAAAATCGATCTTTCACGTTTTATCGAGTATATCACATTTCTTACAAAAAGGAAGAGCCGATCTTATTTTCCGGTCAATCCTATTTTCCATACGAAATTGCCCCATATGCATCCAGCATCCCGCCGGTCGCCACCAGTCCGTTCAGCATATCGAGTTGCCGGCTCGATGCCAGAATCGCCTGTTTTACATCCATGAGACTCATATCCGTCCGACAGGAATAAATAAGCGCCGCCACGCCCGTCACCATCGGCGCTGCCATCGAGGTTCCTGACATAAAATCATAACCGCCCGGAACCGTGCTCAAAATATAGGTTCCCGGTGCTGCCAGATCGACGCCGGTGGTACCGTAATTCGAACTGGTTTCCAGATTTCCATCGAAGTTCAGGTTTGCAACGCTGATCAGATTATCCGCTGGATACGCCGCCGGATAGATCGGACTCTGATCGATGCTGTAGCCGTTGCCGCGCGAATCGCCATTTCCGGCGGCTGCCACAAAGAGCATCGACGAATTGCGAATCATCTCGTCCATCTCCGCGTCATACACATTTGTTCCCAGACTCAGGTTGCAGATATCGGCTCCATTTTCCTCTGCATAGCGGATCGCCTTTTTCACATTCTCTGCCACACCGACGCCGTCTTTTCCGCCCATGACCTTCAAAACCATGATTTTCACCCAGTTTCCATCGGCGATGCCGGAAATCCCGGTTCCATCCCAGGCAGCCGCAATCGTTCCGGCACCGTGGGTCGCGTGTTCCTCGCCGTCCGCCGCCTGCACCTGATTGTTGTTGTCATAAAAGTTCCAGCCGTTGACATCATCGACATATCCATTTCCATCATTGTCGATTCCGTCGCCCGGTATCTCGTCCTCATTGACCCAGATCGAACCCGAAAGCTCCGAATGGCTGGTGTCCACGCCCGTGTCAATCAGGGCGACCGTTACCTGCCGCCGCTCGGAACTCTGGAGATAATACTGCCATGCCGCATCCATGTTGATATCGATGCCCGCCTGCGCGTCGATCTGCTTAAATCCGCGGATCGGATAGACGATTGCACGCGGCTGATACGGCATTCCGCCAGCCCCCAAAATCAATCCGCTCGTCTGAAATGGCACGGTCTCCCGCATATTTCCGTTGTTTTTATATGCCCACTGATAATTCGAATACGAAGCTCCCGGCTCCAAAGTTTCTTTTGAAATCTGAGTTGCCGAAGTACCGGCTGTCAGCTGGTATGTGTCCGTCAAATCCTTCGTCTGTGTGCCGTCGCTTGTATACACAGCTCCCGCGTCCGTCTCCGCTTCCGCCTCCGCACACGCCTGAACAACTGCCAAGTCCGCTGCACTGCCATTGCTACCATTTTCTAAAGCCGTCAGTGCCGTCTTCACAGATTCTACCAGATCCGTATCCGCTGCACTTCCTGCCGTCACACAAAGCATCCCCGCCAGCACCGCCGCCCCGGCTCTTTTTATCCATGAAATCATTTCTCTATTCCGCCGCATTCCATCATCCTCTTTCTGAGTTCATTCCTACTTCTACATATGAATCTATCTTTGGCAAAACACTTTACTTTTTTATTCCTGTTTTCCATATCGCCTATCATAACGCCGGAACCCTGCTTTATGTCAATCATTTGGAGGAAGATTTCACACAAAGTTCAGAAATACAGAATGGGAGCTGACACATCCATGCAGACCATCCGCATCGGTTCTTTTTTTATCCACATTTCTCGTCATCAGAAAAAAAGAGCGTGCGAAAAATGATGTTTCATTTTTTCACACGCCCTTTGTCTACCGTCTGCTCAGACTGCTTTTTCTGACACCTTTTTTAAGTTTTTATTCCAGTCGACTCTTTCTGACGCTTAGCCCATGGATCTCGGATTAAGCGAACGACGCTCGAGATTTTTTTCTATCTCCGGTGCCTTTTTGACAGCCATCTTCTCTCTTTTCGGGCGTTCAGCAGACGTCAGATCGTCAAACGTCGTCCGAACCCTCTTTGCCTTCTTTTGCGACACGGACTCTTTCGACATGCGCTTCTTGATCTCTTCCATCTTATCACTCTTCCCATCCATGATGGCTTTGAGATGATCATTTTTTTCTTTTAGCTCTTCCATTGTATTTAACTGATTGGCATACTCTTTCGCCCGGGTAGCTAACGCTGAAACTGCAGCCATTCTCTTACCATTCGTGGTATTCGGATCCATAAAGCTATCTGTAATTTTCTTCTTATCAGCCTCACTCTTTCCTTTCAGCTTTTCATTCAACTCATTCAGTTTGCGGTTAAGATACTGATCTGCCGCTTCTATCGTCTGTTTGTACGCTTCTTTCAGTTCTCCGGCTCCAGCGCTAAAATCCTCCTGATAAATCCCATCATGCAATCTCTCAAGATTCTTCGCCACACGCTTTAAGTCACCATATTCACGGCTTCCTCTCCAAACACCTTTGTCTGCCGTTTCCACCGCCTTAACCAGATCTTTGATCCCTGTCTTCTGATCGTGGACCTGAATCGCAACTTCTCTATACTGTTTCTTAACCTCATCGAATTCCTTCTCAAAATACTTCGTTGCTGCACTGTCCTGAGCAAAACTCACCGTAGAAAAATAAGAATGTCCCTTTTCCGCCAGATCCTTGATATCAAACTTCTGCCATTCATCCTCTTTTACAATCCGCAAATGTCGCCTGTCAAGCTTATCCGGCGCCTGATCCTTGTAAAATTCCATGCCATCCTGAATCGCATCCTGAATCTGTTTCGTGCGATCCCATGCCGCCTGGAGCTCCTCGTCACTGAGCTTAAAATTTCGAAGAGCCGTCTTAAGCATATTCTCGTTCAGACCCGTGATCACTTTTGCGGTATCTTCCCGGATTACCATCATATTTTTGATACTCGGGAGCTCTGCTCCTGAACTCGTGATGATTCCAAACGAATTATCATTATCAATTCCCTGAATTCCCGTAATGCGAGGATGTTTTTGATCGCTGTCATCCATCTGATAAAACAGATTGGCACCATGGCGATCCGTGTTTCCGCAGATATAATCCAGGACCTGCAGATCGGCCACCTGTTTTTTCAAATCATTTGAACTGTAATCAATCTCTGTATCCGGTCGAAGCAGGGGATCCCCAAGTTTAATCCCACTCAGATCTGTACCGTTTGCATAGTGCATAAAAGTTCCATGGATTTTCTTATCTCCATCCTGAAGAGTCATCGGCTCAGCGCGTGCGATCAGTCCCTCCATTCCAAGAAGATCTGCCACAAAGGACATCGCACTGTTTCTCTCATCCAGGCTGTTATTGTTATCAATTCCTGCCTGGTAAAAAACACGATATTTATTGCTGATTTTATCGCGTTCCTTCAAGTACTCCATAAACGGATACACAAGATTGTCTTTTTCAAAAAATGCACTAATTTTCTCCGCGGTCTTCTCATCGCAATCTCCCAGCATACATTCATCAAAAATATGTTCCGGCTTCTGGTAGTTTTTAAAGGAATCCTTGGCACCCAGATTTACCTGATTATCCAGATCCCTAGCGGATCGTTCGAGCTGTCTCCAAACTCCCTCGTCTTCCTTTTCCTCTAATTGTTTATCTATTTTATCGATCTCAGCGATAAGTGCTTTCATCTTCGGATTTTTCCGGATCGTGCGCTCATACAATGCCTTCTGTTCTGTCTCTGCATCCGAAGAGACGGACTCTGTGAAAAATCCGCTCACACTGCCCTTTCCGTCTTTTCCCGGCACGGTAATCTTTCTTCGGCTGCTCATATTTGCACCCACCGTAGAAATCTTCTGCCCAGTCACATCCACAACCTTTGCCCGCGCCTGCTCGATAATCTCAGGAAGTGTGGAAAGTCCCTTCTCCTTCGCAGAACTCAGCAGGACAAGATCCTCTCCCAGAAAGTGTTGAACTGCACCCATGAGCTGAATGGCCCAATCCTGCTTCTCCTTTTCTCCCTCCTGGCTCGATATCACTTCACTGCACTCTGTCATGCTGTCAAATGCATTCTTATACAGACGTGTGAAACGGTCGAAGGAATCCTCATCCATTTTCGGATACTCCCCATTTGTCTTCGTGTAGAAACGATCCGTCTCTTTTACAAGCGCATCCAGATCTTGAAGCATAGCAGAGTAGCTCTTGGCCGCTTCACCCGAAGTAAATCCTACTTTCGCCATCTCTTCGCGAAACGCACCTAACTGGTCTTTTACGGCTGTATTTCCATTCATCCCATCCATCTCCTGTCTCTAAAATTCACCACTTTACAACTTTTTCATAAAAAAGTATATTGTACAGGGCTTTCTGATGTATAATGAGTTTGACCAAAATATTACAAAGGAAAGTGACCCTGTACGACAAAAACATTATACGACAAAAAGACTCTGATTAGTAGACTTCATCCATATTTTTTTATTTATTTTGAAACGCTTTCTGTTTCGACAGCAGATACGCTATTCTTGCTTATACTGTCCATACTGGCATTGGAATCCGCTCATTCCATCCGGTTTTTGTATCAACATTTTTTATCCAGGGTAACAAAAAAATCACTGAATGCATTTTATTATGCTTGCTCTTATGCGAAAGTTGATTATTCCAGATTTATGAATACCACAGCAAAGACTGCTTTGAAACTGATACCTGATTTTTTTTACACATCAGAAATGGAGGAATCTGTATGCTACTGCGTCAAATCGAATATTTTCAGGCAGTCATCGAAAATAAGAATTTTTATATCGCCGCCGAACAATGCAATGTATCGCAATCTGCCATTTCCCAGCAGATTAAAAAATTAGAGAAAGAACTTGGAGTAAAATTATTAGAACGACATAACCGGACTTTTTCTCTGACTCCGGCCGGTGAACATTTCTACAAAAAAAGCCTTGTTATAACCGCAGATATCCGGCAAATGATAAGAGAAACCAAACGCATTGCTGATCATAATAACGCTGTACTTAGAATTGGGTATTATAAGGGTTACCATGGAAATGAATTATCCGAGGCGGTAACTATTTTTTCTGAAAAATATCCGACTGTGGATGTGCAGATCATGGTGGGAAGTCATGAAGAACTTTATCATGCAATGGAAAATGGCGCCATCGATCTGGCACTCAGCGATCAACGACGCGCATTCTCCGACGCCTACCATAATAAAATTCTCACGGAAAGTAAGATATATATTGAAATGTCTGTGAAGAATCCTCTCAGCAAATTATCCAGCCTGGAGGTCTCCGATTTAAAAAATACTCCCTGCATTTTGATCATCAACCAGGCCGGACAGAAAGAAGAACAGGAATATTATGAATCCATTATTGGATTACAGGATGAATTTATTTTTGCAGATACGATGCAGGAAGCCCGGCTGAAACTGATCACCGGTCAGGGCTATATGCCCGTCGATGTGATCGGCAAACAAGTTTGGTTTGACACCACCGTATGCCGAATCCCCCTCTGCCGAAATTCCCAGGTCATAACAAAAACCTACTGCGCTTTTTGGAAAAAGGACAATTCAGAGTATTACATAGAAGACTTTGCAGAAACGCTTCATTCATGCTTCTAAATATAGAAATACTCTGTCAATATCATCATCTACACAAATGGCCTGTCGTTCTATTTCTTCCGGGCAAAATGCTTCTCCGGCATTGATACAGATGTATGTTGCTTTCGAATTTTTTGCTGTCATTTGCCAGAATGGATATTTTATTATGATTGGAGTATTATATCCCACCCCTAGTTCAAGAAATACTATTTTTAGATTTTTGTGCCTTTGTAAGAACTGGTCATAACACATAGCTGCTTGATTCCAGCCTTTGTCCTCTACGAATGTATCATCAGACCGAAGATTCATCGTAAGAGGTTTTCCACAGCGAGGACAAACCGGCAATAAGGATGACGATATTTCCATTTCAAGTTTCCCCTGCTCTGGTAATTTCAATGTGCCATCTGATTCTATCAAAAATTCCTGTTCCAGTAACATATTGACTATGATCTCTTTATTATCAAATGTCTCTTTGCAACACGGCTCGCTACATTGAAATAATCCATAGTCCCCTTGTGTATAAAATAATCTTTTATGATCAAATCCGGCTTTCTGAAAACAGTGATCCACATTCGTTGTCAGGACAAAGTAGTCTTTGTTCTTTATCGCTTCTAAGATATTCTCATAGGTATTTTTCGGAGCATCCATATACCGGTTGATATAAATATATCTGCTCCAGTATGCCCAATGTTCCTCCATCGTACGGTATGGATAAAATCCACCTGTATACATATCATGGAAGCCATATTTTTCTTCAAAATCAAAAAAATATTTATGGAACCTTTCCCCTGCATAAGTAAACCCGGCAGAAGTCGAAAGTCCTGCACCTGCTCCAATGATTACTGCATCTGCACCCGCCAATGCATCCTGAATCTTTTTGATTTTATCCGAGTGATCTATCTGAAACATCTTTTACTCCCTGTCTAAAATCGCAAAATACGCCTTTCTTTTCTAGGTTTTGCCATTGGATGTTTATCCTCTTTCCTTGGATAACCTAAAAGCAACTGCATAACCGCATAATATCCATCTGGAATATCCCATTTTTTCAATATCTCCTGTCCATATGGGTCTGCAAAAGCAGTCCATCCCTGACCAATATAGCAGGAACCTACACCAAGGGAGGTCGCCATAAGCATCATATTTTCGGCTGCAACTGCACAATCATCTACCGAAAAAAGAAAATTTCTTGGTGCAAACATGGTAATAACCGTCGGTGCATCATAAAAAGCATTGAGAATTTTCGGATCATCGGCAATACTTGGCTGTTCCTTCGACACATAATTTGTAGCGGTTGCCATATGTGGATTTGAATTAGCCCGTTTAATTTTTCCAAGTTTTTCATTTACCTCTTTATCCTGACACACCGCAAAGATCACGCCCTGACGTCCACCCGCACTTGGAGCGTACATACCAGCCTGCAAAATCTGTTCCAGTTCATCCTCTGCAATCTGTTTTTCTTCAAAACGACGGATTGCACGACGATACATAATTGTTTTCATCACTTCATTTTCTGCCATAATCAAACAACCTCCCTCCAACACTGTGGATCAGCCGCATAAAAGTTTCCATCTTTACCACTTGCTACCGCAGGGCATCCCCGGCAAAATGCCAGCAGTTCGCATTTTGAACATTTTTCAAATTTTGTATAATCCCTGTATGGTTCCATCTGGCTGATCCATACATCGGCAAGTCTGTCTGTAAAGACATTTGCAACTTTACTGTTCTGGACACGACGGCAGGCATAAATATCACCATTTGGAAGTATGGTCAGGTGGCAGTTTCCGCAGTTGCATCCGCCATAAATCATTCCTGCTTCTGCATTTTGGGGAATATGAAAGGTTCCTGTTTCGTACTCATAAAGCGTCCATAAATGATCTTTTTTATTGAAATATGTTTTGCAGGCAGCCGCTTCATACTCTTTGAATTTCCGATCACATTCAGCCAATAACTGTCTGTAACGAAGCGGTTCAATATTCGTATCTTTTTCTTCACTGGTTGGACAATAGCGTGCAAAAGCATATACATTTGCACCCGCATTTACAACTGCATCAATGATTTCCGGAATTTCGTCTATATTAGTTCCTGAAACAGTCGTCATTACAACCGAACGGATTCCTGCACGATTGATACACCCGATTTTTTCCAGTGTAATATCAAAACTTCCCGGTTTGCGGAACCAGTCATGGGTTTCACGCAAACCATCAATGGAAAGCTGATATTTTTCGCAGCCATACTCTTTTAAACGCTGACAGACTTCATCCGTTAAATGAAATGGATTTCCCAGAATGGTAAAAGCAATCTGATATTTCTTCATAAGCTCCAGCAGTTTCCAAAAATCTGGATGCAGGATCGGATCACCGCCTGTGATATAGAAATAAGGGGTTCTATGGTAAACCTCGCAAAAATCCAGACAATTATAAAAAGTGTCCTGCATCTGTTCCCAGCTCATGGAGTCCAGTTTTTTGCAATTATTTTCTGAAAAAATATAACAGTGTTTACATCTCTGATCACAATCATCCGTAATATGCCATTGAAAGGAAAAATATTGTTTCATAACTTTCACATACCTCCATTGATTTCATGGGACGCATTTTTCAAGATACAGTTTTTCTATATTTTGAAAAATACGCCCCAAGTTTATATATTTCTCTTGGGGTGTATTTTTGATGGAATCGTTATTTGTCTCCAGCACCGCACGCACTGCCGCAAGCTGCTGGTTTTTCTTCCGGCTTATCGCCTGCACCACACGCTGAACCGCAAGCTGCCGGTTTCTCTTCTTTATCCCCTGCGCCACACGCCGTTCCACAAGCTGCAGCCTCTGTGTTTTCCATTTCTTTCGTCCATCCAAATAAGTTTGAAAGTGCCATAATCAGTTACCTCCATTTGATTTTTTTTGAATATTTCCTGTTAACAACTAAGACTTCCCATACCTAAAATGGGATTCGCACCTTGAAAATTCAATATTTCAGCTAACAAAATAGTGATTTATGCCGCTACAGCCTCGGAATGGAGCGCATTTCGCAGATATTCCGGCAGTCTTGCTTCAAAATCCGCGGTAAAGGTCGCCAGTTGTTCATCGCTGAGCTTTAAGATTTCCTGAAGACTTGCCATTAAAGCATCCATCAAGATGCCGAGTGATCGGCTGAAAGTAATGTCTGCCATTTCATCAACAAGGAAGAAGAACAATTCACCAAGAGTTCGTTGATCCTCATTTTGACGTTGTTCTGTTGCAAGCAACATATATCGGGTAAACACGATCGCTACA
>JBNMLY010000033.1:0-20148 GCA_050875065.1 Otoolea sp.
ACTTCCACCTTGTTCCTTTCTATTATTCCATCCAGAAATCTAATTATTGGTTGGTAATGACACTATCAATCAGACCATACTCTTTCGCCTGCTCTGCTGTCATGTAATTATCACGTTCTGTATCGCGTACGATCACATCGTACGGCTGGCCTGTGTTGGCTGCCAGAATCTCGTTTAATTTCTTCTTGGTACGAAGAATATTCTCCGCTACAATCTGGATCTCGGTCGCCTGTCCTCTGGCGCCGCCGGATGGCTGGTGAATCATCACCTCTGCGTTCGGAAGTGCATATCTCTTGCCCTTCGTACCGCCAGAAAGCAGGAATGCGCCCATGCTGGCTGCCATACCCAGACAAATGGTGGATACATCACATTTGATATAATTCATCGTGTCATAGATCGCCATACCCGCGGTAACCGAACCGCCCGGGCTGTTGATATATAAGCTGATATCCTTATTCGGATCCTCTGCCTCCAGAAACAGAAGCTGTGCCACAACCAGGCTGGCTGTCACATCGTTTACTTCCTCTCCCAGGAAAATGATACGATCCTTAAGCAGACGGGAGTAGATGTCATACGTCCGCTCGCCGCGGCTGGTGGATTCAAGGACATAAGGTACTAAACTCATAATTCTTCCTCCTATAATTGAGAATGAACATTTATGGCACAAAATTCTATGATGCCTTGGACACCATAGAATTCTGCCTTATTTCAGTATTCGCTTTTATCGGTTTGATTAAGCAAGTTTTGCCTGCTCTACCAGTAAATCGATCGCTGCCTGAACTTTCAGGTCCTCACGGATCTGCTCTTTCTCGCGCTCACCCATCATCTCTTTCAGCTTAGCGCCTTCCAGTTTGTAGGATGCTGCGATCTCGTTGATCTGCTCGTCAAGCTTCTCATCAGAAACCTGTACGTTCTCAGCTTCAACTACTTTCTCAAGAACCAGTCTGGTCTTGATTCTCTTCTCTGCTTCCGGACGCATCTGCTCCATCAGCTTCTCCGGTGTCATGCCGGTGTATTTCATGTAATCGTTGATGTTTAAGCCCTGGCTCTGCAGACGGCGAGCGTAGTTCTCTACCATCTCTCTAGCCTGAGTATCAACCATCGGCTGCGGAAGTTCCATCTGAGCATTCTCTACTACTTTTTCGATTACGTGGTTCTCGTTCTCTACTTTAGCGCCCTGCTCTTTCTTCTCCTGCAGTTTCTTGCGGATGTCTGCTTTGTACTCATCCAGAGTATCGAAATCGGATACTTCGCTTGCGAACTCATCGTTCAGCTCCGGAAGCTCGTTTCTCTTAACTTCTTTGATAGTTACAACGAACTTAGCCGGTTTGCCAGCCAGCTCGTCTGCGTGGTACTCAGCCGGGAAAGTAACGTTTACGTCACAAGTCTCGCCTTTTTTCTTGCCGATTAACTGATCCTCGAAGCCCTCGATGAAGGAATGGGAACCGATTACCAGCGGATAATCTGTACCAGCGCCGCCATCGAATGTCTTGCCATCGATGTAGCCTGTGAAGTCGATGATGGTGTTGTCGCCGTCCTCGATTGCGCCGTCCTCTACGTCAACCAGTCTGCCGTTTTTCTTACGTGCTGCTGTCAGCTCGTTCTCTACGTCTTCGTCTGTAACAACTGCTTCTGCTTTCTTAACTTCTACGCCTTTGTACTCGCCCAGAGTTACTTCCGGTTTCAGAGCTACGGTTGCCTCGTAGATGAATGCTTTGCCTTTTTCGATCTGAGTTACTTTGATCTCCGGAGTGGAAACGATCTCTTCCTTGCTCTCCTCTGCTGCCTTCGGATAAGATGCGTCGATCACTTCGTTTGCTGCATCCTCGTAGAAAATGCCAGCGCCATACATCTTCTCCAGCATAGCTAACGGTGCTTTACCTTTACGGAATCCCGGGATGCTGAATTTGTTTTTGTTCTTGTTGTATGCATTTTTGATTGCTGCATCAAACTCTTCAGCCGGAACCTCGATGGTCAGCTTTGCCATGTTCTTCTCTAATTTTTCTACCTGTAAACTCATTTTAAGGGGTCCTCCTTGCTTCTATATGTGAACCGCCATTCTACCGGGCGTTACACTTCAAGATAGCATTATAGCATATCTGTGTGCTAAATACCAGCGGAAAATATAATTTTGCGTTCACTTTTTGCGGGTTTTCGAGTTGTTTTGGGTGGGTTTCATGCCGTTTTGAACCCTTTTCTTTTGTATTTCTGATTTAAAACATATAAATATACATTTTTATCCAGCATGAATTTGACTCTATCTGGAAATACGCTCAAAACTTTCAGTCTTTCAAATCTTTTAAAGGTTCTATTTCAACTGGTACTCTTTTATCCTGTCTTTCCTGCTCTTATATCTGAATCAGAGCATTATACCTGATCATACTGAATTGAATCTTTTACTTGTAACGCTACCGGGCAGTCAACCAGAAGGGATGCCAGCTCAATCCCCAGATCCAGCGCATATCCAAGACCACGTGCTGTTGTGATATTGCCGTCCGTCACTACGCCCGCACCGGTCAGCTTTGCCCCTGTCAGGGCATCTTCGAAGCCCGGATAACAGGTTGCTTTCTTGTCCTTCAAAAGTCCCAACTGTCCCAGAATACTCGGTGCCGCGCAGATCGCCGCCAGTCGCTTTCCGGACGCGTTGGCCTCCAACAGTGCATCGCAGAGCGGCTTGCACGCCATCAGATTTTTGGTTCCCGGCATACCGCCCGGAAGGAACAGAAGATCCGCTTTCATCGGGTCAACCTCATGCAGCAGGGCATCTGCATGGATACCGAACCCATGTGCGCCCTTCACCTCTTTTTTGCCCGTGATCGAAACCAACTTTACCTTCACACCCGCGCGGATCAGCACATCCGCCGTCACCAGACACTCTACTTCTTCCAGTCCATCTGCTAAAAATGCGTATACTACTGCCATGATTGTTTCCTCCTATTCTTCGTTTTTATATCTTTTTTACATTAGGCTTTCTTATAAAGCAATGATTTTCTCTCTGAAATATCAGGAAAATCATTGCATCTGTTCGATTCGTTCAATCCGTTCACAGATTTATTGCGAACATATATTTACTAGAAATCTTACAAAATCTGATTTACAAAGTAAATGTAAATATTCTCTCAAAAGTCAAATTTTCCCTTGCAAATATACCTTTACTCTTCTCGAACCACATCGGTTGTCTTTCCAGCTTTTCCCTTCGAAAACGCCCTTACCAGCACCCAGACATTGACCGCCTCATCGAGAATCAGGCTCAAAATCCATCCGCAGAGCACATCGACCAGTGAATGCTGTTTAATGAACATGGTTGAAAGACAAATCAGAATCGTGACCACCCACGAAAGGGCGCGGATCGATTTCTTATTCCGCACACTCGCTGCATGGCAGATCGTCAGATGCAGCGCCACCGTGCTCGATACATGGATCGACGGGCAGACATTGTTCGGCGGATCCACACTCCGAAGGAACCGCACAATCTGTGCGCAGAAATTCTGTGACGTGATCTTCTGCCGCAGATTCAGCCCGTTCGGTGCCAGCAGATAGACAAATAAGCAGAAAGTCGCTCCCGCAAACATCACAAAACAAAACCGCAGATACGCCTCCCGGTCCCGAATCATAAAATAAATCATAAACACCGGCACCCATGCGTACCACAAAAAATACGGCAGTACGAACCATTCATTAAACGGTATCAGGTCATCGACCGCACAGTGTATGATATGGATGTTCTCCGGTTCATGCAGCTCCAACAGGAAAAATCCCGCCAGAAACACCAGCATATAGAGTCCTGCCAGACAATAGCGGTGTGTTTTTATCCAGTTAAGTACTTGTTTTATCATTAATAATATACCTTTGCATTGTTCTTTCGTATTTATTTTTGTTTTTGATTATCTTATTTTCTGTTACCTGATTTTTAACCGAAAAGAAACTTTTCATTCTACTCTGGCAATTAACTTCACTTATAGCAAAATTAAAAAATTCTCTATTTCTATCTGTCCTCAACCGCCACTTCTACCTGCCCTCAAATTCCACCAAGTTTTCCGCCAGCGCCAGACGGCTGTTCTGGTACTCGCCCGTAAACGTCACTTCCCGCCCGAACCATTCCGGCGGCACAAAGGCAAGTGCAGCTTCCTCACTCGGAAATTCAACCTCCGCCAGTTTCAGTCCCTCATATTCGCCTGAAAAAATGTCCAGCTCAATCGTATACTCCGTTCCTTCCATCGGAATCAGATAACGCCTTTTCGTCAGGATCCTGCCATCCGCCTTGGCACGGAGATGCTCATAGGATTCCTTCGTAAGCGGCAGGTTGTATTCCTCCCGTGCCATCAATCCTTTGGATTTATAGGTCAGATAATAGGTGTCGTCCTCCTGACGGACACGCACAACCGGGGCTGTGCTTAAATAGGCCTGCTCGATCTGGTGGGACGGGTATGTGGCTACATCAAATGGAATGCTGGTAATCAGATATTTGCGTTCTATTTCCATGATTCACAATTCCTTTCTGCTCTTTCCAAAAACGGATGCGCATTCTCCCGGATCAACTTTTTAAAATAACTCATCTCCGCATCCGAATACCCATTTATATCTTCCCAGCTATAATCCGGCAAATAGCATACCGCATTATGAAATCCATCTTTTTCATCCGGCGTCTCTATATATACCTTGACTCTTCCATCCGGTTTCATTTCAGAATGTGTAATTTCCGTATCATCATTTAAGGTCATAAACGGATACATCATATTCCTCATTCCTCCTCACTACTTATTCAAAATCCCCAGCACCACAACCACCACAAACAGCACCACCATCACGCCAATAAAAATATCCATCGTCCGCACGGACACGTGCACATGGTCGTAGATGCGCTCTTTGACGGTCTTTTCCTTCATAAGTTCCAATTCCTGGCGGAGTTTTTCGTTTTCGGCTTCGAGATCCTCAATGGTTTTATCGGCAGCATTTTCTGCGGCTTCTTCCACTTTTTCTTTCACCGCTTCAATCTCTTCGCCCAATGCCTCTTCCAGCGTTTCTTTCTTGTCCAGCACTTCGTTTTCGCTCATTCTTTTTCCTTTCAGAATATGGCTTGTTTTCTCCGCTGTTCATCCCAAAACAGCCTCTTCTCCTATTATATCCATAAAAATAAGTTCAGGCAATCCAAAAATCATTTCCCCGACCAAAGAGCAAAAAAAATCGTTACTATTCACAGGTAGGCACTTTTGGAACCGAAAGTGCCGTAAGATAACGTGGTGACAGCAGGAATTTGCCGTATTTAAATGCGAAGCCACGGCAAATTCTGTTACTGGGCACGTATGCGTGAACAGTAACAAAAAATCCCCCGCCACACATCCATGACAGGGGATTTCCAAATTCATTTTTAAATCTGCACCTATGTACCTTCCAGACACGTTCCCGTGCTGCAATTTACACAGCAAAATTACTTCTTCGCAATATACTTACGGATATCCAGCGCGATCGCTACGACGATAACGATACCCTGTGCGATATACTGGTAGTTCGGGTCGATGCCGAGGAACTGTAAGCAGGTCTTTAAGAACTCGAATACGAGTACACCGATGATAACACCGGAGATACGTCCGATACCACCGTTTACAGATACACCACCGATGGTACAAGCAGCGATTGCCTCCAGCTCATAGCCGTTACCGGTATTAACGCCGGCGCCACCGGATTTTGCTCCCAGAAGGAAACCGGCGATTGCGTACAGTGCAGTTGCAGTTACGTAGATGATGATCTTGGTTTTCTTAACGTTTACGCCAGCAACCTCTGCCGCTGCCTCATTGCCGCCGATTGCATACATATATTTACCATGGCGGGTGTAGTTAAATACGAACCACATGATCGCGCCAATGACAAATGCAATGATAAACAGGTACGGGATACCTAAGAAGTTACCATTTGCGATAACGGTGTAGTCCTGACGATATCCGCCTAACGGAACGGATTTTGTGTAAACCAGGTTGATACCATATACGATCATCTGCATACCCAACGTACCGATGAAGGCCGGTACATTCAGGTAGGCAACTACGATACCATTGATAAGACCAAACACACAGCAGATAGCGATACAAATAAGAAGAATCAGCCATACATTCTGCTCACCAAATCCCTTGGTAAGCTCAAAATGTCCGCTGTAATCATTTTTCTGGAGCAGGGTACCTGCCAAGCAGGCGGAAAGACCAACCAGACGACCTGCGGAAAGGTCGGTACCTTTCGTGATCAGACAGCCGGAAACGCCGACTGCGATGATGAAACGGCAGGCTACGTTGATAGAAATGTTGCTGAAGTTACTCTTGCTGAAAAAGTTCTGCTTCGTGATACCAACGAAAAGAACCATCAACAGGATCAGAATCACGATACCGTTATTGATCAATATCTCTTTTACATTAAGTTGTTTTTTCTCCATATCTCTCTTCCTCCTTTAGAACTGAGTCGCGTAACTCATGATACGCTCCTGAGTTGCTTCCTCGCCCTCTACCTCGCCGGTAATATGGCCATTACACATAACAAGGATTCGGTTCGACATACCGATCAGCTCCGGCATCTCCGATGAAATCATGATAATGCCCTTGCCCTGTTTTGCCAGGTCGATCATAATCTGATAGATCTCGTACTTGGCACCTACGTCGATACCACGGGTCGGCTCATCCATGATCAGAATGTCTGGGTTGTTCGCCAGCCAACGGGAAATCAGAACCTTCTGCTGGTTACCGCCTGAAAGCGACTGAATCAGTGTCTTGCTGCTCGGCGTCTTGATGGAAAGCTTCGCCACGTTCTCTTTGACAAGCTGTTCAATCTTGCGCTTATTTAACTTAATGCCATAGTGCAAATACTGATCCAGGGAGGAAATCGATACATTATCTGCAATGGACAAGCATCCTAAGATACCCGTGCCACGTCGGTCCTCGGTAATCATGCCGATACCGCCGCGGATCGCATCCTGCGGACGCTTAATGTTCATTTTCTTTCCTTTGATGTAAACTTCTCCGGATTTGATATGACGCATACCGAAGATACCTTCCATCAGCTCGGTTCTCTGTGCACCTACCAGACCGCCGAAACCGAGGATCTCGCCTCGTCGCAGGGTAAAGGAGCAGTCTTGGAATGAACGGTCATGGATACTAGAATATCCTCTGACATCCAGAAGTACCTCTCCTGCCTTCGTATCATTCTTCGGAGGATAAATATTGGTCAGCTCACGGCCAACCATCTGTTTGACGATCTCATCATCCGTAATCTCGTCCATATGCCAGGAACCGACATAGGTACCGTCTCGCATGATGGTAATATCATCACAAATCTCGCGAATCTCCGCCATCTTATGGGAAATATAGATGAGCGATACACCGCGGGATTTCAGATCCCGGACAATGCGGAAAAGTGCCTCTACCTCATTATCCGTCAAGGAGGAGGTCGGCTCGTCCAGAATCACGACTCTGGCGTTCAGGGATACAGCCTTGGCAATCTCAACCGACTGCATCTGGGCGATGGACATCGTTCCCAGCTTCGCTTTCGGGTTGTATGGCATCTTCACATCTTCCAGCCATTTTGCCGTCTCTTCATACATCTTCTTGTGGTCGATCACTTGAATCGGTCCAAATTTCTTCGTCGGATAACGGCCGGTGTACATATTCTCTGCTACCGTTCTCTCAGGTATCGGCTGCAGCTCCTGATGTACCATTGCCAGTCCCTTGTGAAGGGCTTCATCCGGATTGTGGATCTCTACTTTTTCCCCGTCCAGATAGACCTCTCCTTCATCCATGTGATAAATACCGAACAGGCATTTCATCAGGGTGGATTTACCGGCGCCATTTTCACCCATCAGTGCATGGACGGTACCGGGACGAACTTTGAGGTTTATCTTGTCCAGAGCCTTAACGCCAGGGAAACTTTTCGATACCCCGCGCATCTCCAATCTGTACTCTGCCATCCCACTCTCTCCTTTCATAAAATCGGGTGTGCCAACTGGACACACCCGACACTTTTTATCCGCCCCTTGCGGGGGGCGTTATGTTCATAACCGTCCGTCTCTTGAACAGCTACTATTATTATTTAATGAGTTCCAGAATATCGGCAGCGTTGTCTGTTGTAACTTTTACATAGTCTACCATGTATACGTTTTCAACATCTTTGCCGTTTACGAAATCAAGAGCTACATCAGCGGCTTTATGAGCCTGTCCGAAGTAATCGTTGAATACGGTACCGGTCATCTTGTCATTCATAATGTCCTCAACCGCCTCTACCAGAGCGTCAACGCCTACTAAGTAGATGTCTTTGTTTACAGTTCTGCCTGCTGCTTCGATCGCCTGCAGAGCTCCAAGTGCCATTGCGTCGTTGTTGCAGAATACAACATCGATCTTGTCACCGTACTGGGACAGAGCATTTGCTGTGATCTCCTGGCCTTTGGTCTGATCCCAGTCACCACGCTGTTTGGTCAGCTCTTCTACTTCGATATCCTTAGACAGTCTCTCGATGGATTTCTCAGTTCTGTACTGAGCATCTACGTTCTCCGGATCACCCTGAACCATGATGTAACGAACAACGCCGTCGCCGTCTGCATCACCCTTATTCTCAAGCTCAGCGATCTCTTCGCCCTGGAACTCACCAGACTGTCTAGCGTCTGCACCTACGTATGTAGCTTTGATACCGTCGTCAACCCAAGCCTGCTCTCTCTCAGCATCCGGCTCACGGTTGATGTAAACAACCGGGATACCTGCTTCGTTGCAGATGTTTGTAACATCCGGCTCGGAAGAAGCCTGTACCAGGTTTACGATCATAACGTCAAATCCCTGTGTAACGAAGTTACGGATCTGGTTCATCTGCTCGGACTGGTCATTCTTACCATCCATGATGGAGATGTTCTCTGCCTTTAAGCCAAGCTCGTTTACTAAGTAGTTCTGAAGCTCGTTTCTATAAAGTGTCATGAAGTTATCAGCGAACTGATAAATGGAAATACCAACTTTAACTTCTGCCGGGTCTTTACCCTCAACAGCTTCTTTAACAGCCTCGCCGTCTGCTGCTGCGGTTGTCTCTGCGTCTTCTGCTGCTGCCGTTGTCTCTGTGGAGCTGCTGCTGGAGCAAGCGGTTACAGAAAATGCCATTGCAGTTGCCAGACCAAGTGCTGCTACTTTTTTCAGTTTCATAATATTGTCCTCCCTTAAACTTGTGTATCCGTTTTATCCCATCCAGATCAGCCGGACGTTCCCTTTTCCGCATACACACATTATACAGTTTCGCCGATTCGTCATTTTTTCTTATCGACACCTTTATTATATCGATCGTTTGTACACTTTTCCATATAATTTTCTTGGTTCTTATATAGGATTTTTTTAGATTCTTTGTGATTTTATTCACATATTCCGTTTTTTTTACCGTGAAACTGTGGGATTTTATGGTAAATCAGCCGCTGTCAGCGCTTTCTGGCTGCATTGATAATAGGTTCCATCCTCTAATTCGACCTTTTCCTGTACATTTTGACCAAGAGCCTCTGCCGCCGCTATCTCGAAGATTACATCCGCGTATTCACCACTGTCACACTGGACGGTTCCGTACAACTTTCCGCTCTTAAGCCCGTCGATTCCCGGCGGAGTTCCGTCAATCCCGACTACCTTCACGCCCCGTGTGTCGCCGATGCGCTCGATCGCCTCCGCTGCCCCCAGCGCCATCTCATCGTTGTTGCAGATCACCGCCTCAATCGCATCCCCGAACTGGCGGATCCACTGCTCCATCAGCGCCGCCGCCTGACTCCGATCCCAGTTGGCCGAACCGCCAGTCAGCTTTTCCAGCGGAATACCGCCGTCACGCATCGTCTGGATCGACCACTCGGTCCGGATCAGCGAATCCTGATGGCTGCGTTCTCCTTCCAGCATCACATAGCCGACCGTCCCATCCCCGTTGAGGTCGAGACTGCCCGGACTTTGCTGGTAGGCATCCACCAGAAGTTTTCCTTGCAGCACCGCCGATTCCCGCGCATCTTCCCCGATATAATAGAGGTGTTCCCAGCGCTTCATGTCCTCCTCGACCGGTTCCCGGTTAAAAAATACAACCGGCGTCCCGACATCCATCGCCTTGTTGATGACATACGACGCCGCCGATCGATCCACCATGTTGACACAGATCGCATCGTATTCCAGTGAAAGGAAGCGGTCTACCTGGCTGTTCTGCGTATTCTGGTTTGCTTTGGCATCCATGATCTCCAGATTAACCTTGATGCCGGTCTGCTGCTCATATTCCTTCGCTTTTTCCTCCAGACTGGAACGGATATTGTTGATAAATGCGTCATCGCCCCGATACAGCGTCACACCGATGCGGATGACCTTTTTTTCTGCCGGTTTTGCTGCGCTGCATCCATTTAAAAGAAGCGTGCCAACTGCCAGAAGAATAAGCGCCATCCGAATGCTTTTTCCACCTTTTTTCATCTCTCTATACCTCCTCCCCTACAATCTCTAAGAAAGGCTCTTACCCACAGGTCTTTTTACTTTGCAAAAAAACTCAACAAAATTCCGTTTTTCCGGTTCGCATGAACTGATTTCTCTATTCATTCCACTCTTAAAGTTTTCAATCGATCGGGTACAGCATCTTCTCATATTTCTTCGAGCGCAGCTCATCCTTCTCTATATAGTAGGATTCCAGTGAAAACTGGTTTCTCTCCTGTTCTTTCTCAAGCGCCTGAACAGCTTTTTTTACCGCGAAATACCCCGCGTCAAACTGGTTCGTCACCACCAGCCCCCGGATCGTCCCTTTATCAAGCTGATCCAGCAGGGACGGCATCATTCCGACGCCGTACAGTCCAGAAATATATCTGCCATACACACTGCTTCCACCGACGATCTCCGCCGCTTCCGCCGTGCTGGCAGCATCCAGCGCCGCAATCAGTCCCTCGCCATTGCCCGGATAAACGGTTTTTTCAATGACCGAACGGTAGGTATCATCCGTCTCCCGCTGCACAACCGTATAAGAAAAACCTTTTTTCTCCAAGACTTCCGTCAGCCCGTCCCTCATCTCTCCCGCCTTGCCAATAAAGGGATTGTCCGCAAAAATCCAGACCGGCAATTCCGGCTCCTGCTCTGCTGCAATTGCCTCGCCCATCTTCCGTCCCGCCGCCGTCCAGTCCACATAGACGGAACCCTTGACTTCATCCTCCGGCGGCAGTTCCCCTAAAAGAATGATCGGCGTTCCATACCTATTCTCTTCCAGATACTGGCGGCACTCCATGGCATCCACCGGTTCCAGAATTACCGCCCCGGCCCCATCCGCCGCCTCGCGCCGCACCAGCTCCATCTGCTGTGCCAGATCATCCTTTTCGTACAGGGTAATAAAGCTGACATCCACATTGTACTCAACCGCCGCCTGATCGACCCCTTTGCGGAAATTGACGTAATCGTCGTCCGACGTATCGCTGATAATCAGGGACACCGGGTAGACCTCCACCTCTTTTTCCTTGATAATCCAGTCCGTGGAGGAAAGCAGATACAGCAAAATCAGTCCCACACCCAGAATTCCCCAGAGTACCAGCTCCCCTTTTCTTCTCACACCATATCGCATCGATTCTGTCGCTCCCACTCATTTTGTATACAAACCAAAAGGATTACCCTTTTTTCTCTTCCGGCACCTTCTCATAGGGCACCGCCGGAAGATGAATCTTCACCGTAGTCCCCTCATCCGGCTCCGACTCGATCGAAAGCCCATACTCCGCGCCGAAATACAGCTTGATCCGCTCATTGACATTGCGTACCCCGATGCCGGAACCGCGCTTGGATGCCACGTGCGCCATATCGGTAAAGAGGCGTTCGACCTGTTCCTCCGTCATGCCAAGACCATTGTCCCGCACCTCCAGATACAGCTCGTTCTCCTCCCGCCAGGCGTGCACGACAATCTCTCCGTCGCCGTCCATATATTCCATGCCATGGTAGATCGCATTTTCCACCAGCGGCTGCAACATCAGTTTTAAGCTTGCAAGCCCCAAAACTTCATCGTCTGATTTGATCGTATAGGTAAACTTATTTTTAAAGCGCATCTGCTGGATCATCAGGTAATTCCGGACGTGTTCCAGCTCATCTTTCACCGTGATCAGGCTCTTGCCGCGGCTTAAGCTGATACGGAAAAACCGCGCCAGCGCCGTCACCACCTTGACCGCCTCCGCTTTCTGCTCATTTTCAATCATCCAGACGATGATATCGAGCGTATTGTAGAGGAAATGTGGGTTGATCTGCGACTGCAGGGTGTCGAACTCCTGTTTTCGTTTTGCCTCATGCTCGCGCACAATATCCTGCATCAGAAGCCGGATCTGCCCCGCCATATCGCTGATCGATTTTCCCAGATGGCGAATCTCATACGAACCGCCGATGTAAACCGGAGCGCCTAGATTGCCTGCCTCCAGGACGCCGACCGATTTTTCCAGCTCGCGGATCGGGTTCGTGATTCTTGATGAAATATAGGAGTTTATCATCGCCAGAATGCACAAAATCAGGGCTATGATAAACACGATAAACAGCCGGGTCTTGATCGTATTGAGCGACACGGCATTTTCCGGCGTTACCCCGACCACCTTCCATCCCGTGTAACCGATCGTCTTGACCGTCGCCATCCGCTTTTTCCCGGCAAATATCTCCTCATGGTTTCCATCCGAATAGCCCGCTGCCCGTCCATTATTCTCCTGCACCCAGCCGGAGTCCAGAAGCTGCATCTGCGGATGGTACAAAATCTCGCCGTTGCTGCTGATCATATAGAAATAGCCGCCACGCCCCGTCGTGATGCCGTCAAAGAGCTGTTCCAGGCTCGAATAGCGGATATCAACCAGCAGAACGCCCTGCGAGGTCGAGGTTCCATGCGTCAGCTCGACCGCCCTCGACAGCGAAATCACCCACCGGTACTGATTTTCAGCATTATCAAACACATACTGCACATGCGGCATGGAAAAATGCTGGTTTTCCGTCCGGTTTAAGGCGCTTCGGAACCATTCTTCCTGCGTCACATCCACCCCATTTTTCAGGCGCACCGCCGGGACCGCCTCCAGAAGCGTCCCGTTCTCCGAAAACAGGGCAATATTTTCCACGTTATCCTTATTATTATCATATAGAAGCGTAAATTCACTCCCCAGCGACTGGCTCGACAGATCCGCGTTCTTGATCGAGCCATAGTAGAGTGAATCAGACAGCTTCATGACCGTGCGCAGATACGACTCCACCGATCGCCCTACCTGCGCGATCAGGTTCTGGCTCTCCTCGCGTACAACCTCCGTGGCCTGCCGCGACATTCTCTGGTACAGGGACAGGGAGATCAGCACGCTCGCCGCCAGCGCCGTGATCGTAAAATAGATAAAGATCATCGACCGGATGCTGGCGTCATCAAAGAGCTTTTTCTTCCAGAGCGTCTTTTTTCCCTTCATTACGCCTCCCCGCTCCGGTGTGCCGTGCGGTAGCGCGTCGGAGAAACACCGAATTTTTTCTTAAATACATAACTGAAATAGTTCTGCTCCGGGTAGCCGACCTTTTCCGCAATGATATACGTCTTGTCGTCAGTCGCCATCAGAAGTTCCACCGCACGCCCCAGCCGCACATCGGTCAGATATGCGATGTACGCCTGCCCTGTCTCTTTCTTAAACATCGTCGAAAAATACGCCGGGCTCATATGCAGATGGCGGCAAATCTTCTCCACCGATAGATCCGGATCCTGAAAATTGTCCTGAATGTACTGTTTCGCCTCGCGGATCACATTTTTCGTCGTGTTGCTCCGCTCCTCCTCCATCGCGGCGTTCATCTTGAGCGCCACCTCGGTCAGGTACGGGCGGACATTCTCCATCTTCTGGACGCGCCCCAGAATCTCGAAATAGTCGTTTTCCACGCCAAACATCTCGCTGATCCGCAGATCGTACTGCTGGGAAAGCTGTGTCAGCACATTGATGATCGCAAGCACATACGCCTGATACTGGCGGTAATGCACCCGCGCGTCCTCCATACGGCTCACAATCCCGTCGATCACGGAACATATCTTGTCCTCCGGCCCAAACTTGACCGCCGCGATGAGTTCCGATTCCATCCGGCTGTCGAACTGGAGTTTCTCATGGCCCGACGGCTCCATATCGTTAATACAGATCACGCCGCCGGAACCCGTGATCGCCCGGTAACCGAGCGCATTGAGCGCCGTGTGGCACGGGCGGCTTAAATCCGTCAGCGAACTACAGCTCTCTCCCACACCGATCGTGACCGATACCTCCAGAATCTTCTTCGTCTCCTTGCAGATATCTCCCAGAAGGGCAATCAGCCCGGTCTGCGTATTTTCCTTGTCGATCGCCGCCAGAAGGATCGTCTCAAAGGAGGAATGGAACACGATAAACCGGTACTGTCCTTCCAGTTTTTCCTCAATCAGATTGCGGACGGAGATTGGAATCAGTTCCCGCTGCTGATGCAGTGTAACTGCCTTGTCCACCTTCTCATCCGGCTCCAGATGGATCGCCGCCACCACCCATTTAACCGCGCCCGCGATGTCAATCGCGTATTCCTGCAGTTTCTCTGCAATCTCCGTTTCCTCCATGCCGCCATGAATCAGGTCATTTAAGAAATGTTCCCGGATCGCCGGAAGACTCTTGATATAGCTCTCCCGAAGCAGGGTGACATTCCGTTTCTGCTCGATCTCCTCATCGAGGTTTTTCTTGATTTTCTTTAAAATCGCCGTCAGTTCTTCGACGTTGACCGGCTTTAAAATGTACTCGATCACATTGAGTTTGATCGCTTTTTTCGCGTACTCAAACTCATCAAAACCGGAAAAAATCACAATCTTGATGGACGGATACCGCTGCCGTATCTTCTCCGCCATCTCCAGTCCGTCCATGTACGGCATCCGGATATCCGTCAGCACGACGTCCGGCTCGTTCTGCTCGATCTTTTCCAGCGCTTCCTTTCCGTTCTCCGCATCCCCGATCACCTCGAATCCGGCATCCTGCCAGTCGATTTTTCGTATGATGCTTGTCCGTACCTCCTCCTCGTCATCTACCAGCATGATTTTGTATGGGTTCATATGGGTTATCCTTTCCGTCATTGATGCAATGCTGTCTTGATCCAGCCTGTTTTTCTGGATCTCTGTTTTTTATTCCCATTCCAGATTTCCCGGACACTTCACAATGAACTGCATGGACAGCTGGAATGGGGGAAATTTTCTAATTATATTATACCATAAATACTAAATTCAGCTATCGCCTCTGGCTCTGCTTCATTAAGGATTTAGGTATGACTCGCACTAAACTCGAAAATACCTCGTTAAGTGCTCCTATTATACCATATCTTTCTTTATTTGTGCGTGGGAGGTTTTGTGCCGGAGGCATCCTTTTTCTGGATGGAGTCCGGAGCCGTCCGTCGCTGTCCCCCGCCCGTTCCCGTACACCGCCTGTATCCGCTTCTCCGTCCGCGGCAGGCAAGACACTCTTCATCTATTTCATAAACGGCATTTCCATCAATGATCAGCCGGGTGTTCATAGCTTTGAATCCTTTTCTTTTATTTTTATACCATACTATATGTTATTTTTCCTGCCCAGGAGCTTTTTCCTGTCTCAAATTTAAATCTGCCGTTTTACCTCTGAGAATTTTACTGCTTCCATTTATATAGACTTATTTATGTGATCTATTCTATTCTTGTCCCTCCAACTTTCAAACGTTCCCGTCCACTTTCCTTAACGTTCTTTTTCCGCCTTTCTGCGCATATATTGAGACAAAGATTTGGGAGGTTTTTTCGTGAGTCAAGACGCTTCTCTCAAAATGACCGAGTTAGACCGCCTGACCTCGATTCCGCATATGCAGCTCGTCAAGGCAGCGCTTCCCTATATTCACATCCCGGAACAGCGTTTTTTCTCCCTGTTCGTGAAATTCCGTGAACTGGAAAAGACGGTGAAGCTGTTTGACGATCCCGATGACGGTGAGATCGGGATCTGCTCGGTCGGCGAACGCACCAAAGATTCACCCGTCGATATGCTGAAAGCGATCAAGCCATACGGAACGGAGGAAGAGCAAAATTCGATCGACCTGGTCTTAAATTTTATCGAAGGTTCCCGCCTATATGAATCTTACTGGCAAACTATGCCGCGGGCCGCATCTTCCTCAATCGCACCGAATATCCAGAATCATTCTTCGGTTTCCGATGCAGATCCAGCATCTGGCCTATACCCGCAAACCGAATATCCCCGCAGACAGAAAAGCCCCGCAGACAGCCCATCCGACACATCCACTTCAAACAGACAGGAGGCACACGCTATGGAATTTCAGAACTGGAAACAGGATCCAAGACTTCGTTCCATGGATCCGGACAAATTGAAGCAGATGGAACAGCTGGCCGACCAGGCAAGAAAAGCGCCCCAAGACAAGCTTCTGCCGCTTCTCATGAATCTCCGGGGCAGCAATGGTTCGCCTCAGTTTTCCGACGCAGAGATGGACACCCTTTTTTCAATTTTGACCGACGGAATGAACCCGGCACAGAAACGGCAGGCGGAAATGCTGCGAATGTTAGGCCGCCAGATGGGAGTCGGAAAATAAATTTCCGTTGTCATTGCTATTTTGTCCAAATCATGCTACAATTCTCTACGACAATGGGGAGCTTGTGATGCAGGCTGAGAGGGAACCGAAAGTTCCGACCCACAACCTGATTTGGATAATGCCAACGTAGGGACAGATTTTTTGAGACACCTGAACGCCGGATATTGTCCGGCGTTTTTTATTTCATAAGAAAATGCGTCCTATGAAACAAAAGCGCTCCGCTTGGATGCGCACTCGCACGAAAAGGAATCATGTCGCAAGCGACTGCGTTCGGCGCAAGAATGTGCCTTGGTTTTCCCATTTGACAAACGAAAGGATTTTTTATGAGATTCTCAAAGACACAAAAAAATTCCAGCTCGAAACAATCCCTTGGTGGAAAAAAGATTGTTCCGATTCTATTTTTAGCCGCACTTTTCATCATCTGGGAGCTGGCTTGCAAGCTGTTTGCGATCCCGCTCTACGTGCTCCCGTCCCCGGTGCAGGTCATCCAGTCGCTCTTTGCTGAATCTGCGACACTCGGCCATCATGCGCTGGTCACCGTCATGGAAGCAGCGGTCGGCATCCTGCTCTCCCTGATTCTGGCGATCGTGCTCGGCATTCTCATGGACTGCTTTCCGATGATCCATCAGGGCATCTATCCGCTCCTGGTCGTGACACAGACGGTTCCGATGATTGTGCTGGCTCCCATTCTCATCATCTATATGGGATTCGGCATCGCACCAAAGATCCTGACTGTTATCCTGATGTGCTTTTTCCCGATCGCCATCAGCTTTTCCGACGGCCTGGCCCAGGTCGATGAGGAATACGTCCATCTCGTCCGTTCCTACGGCGCAGACCGCTTATCCACCTATCGGTTAGTCAAAATCCCGGCGGCGGTTCCGGCACTTTTGTCCGGTCTCAAGGTTGCCGCAACGTACAGCATCAGCGGTGCCGTTGTCGGCGAATGGATCGGCGCTCAGGAGGGACTCGGCTATTATCTACTTCGCGTCAAAAATGGCTATATGCTGGACCGCGTCTTCGCCTGTGTCCTGATTATTATTATCCTGAGTCTGTGCATGAATGGACTCATCCGGATTTATCAGCATTTTGCACTTCCTTACACGAAGGAAAACGCAAACAAATAATGTACCGTAATGGATCGGTCTCTTTCTCTTTTGAAACAATGAAAAAGGCCAAACCATTCATTTATATTTCACTTTAGGAGGACTTATGATGAAAAAGAAATCTGTTGCCGCACTGTTTACAGCTGCCTGCCTCGCCGCTGGTTCCCTGGCTGGCTGCTCCGGCGCATCTTCTACTGCTTCCAGCGAGGCAGTGGACAACACCGGGACATCCGACGCTGCTCAGAGCGCTGACAACACAGCCGCTGAGGACGATACCAAAGAGCTCGAAGATGTCACCGTCATTCTGGACTACGTTGCCAACACCAACCACACCGGTATGTATGTGGCGCTGGATCAGGGCTACTATAAAGAGGCTGGTTTAAATGTCTCTATCGTAGAACCGACCGAGGGCGCAACCGCGACACTCGTTGCCGTTGGCAAAGGCGATTTCGGCATCAGCTATCAGGAGGATGTCACCATCGCCCTGACTTCCGCGGATCCGCTTCCGATCAAGGCGATTGCAACCATTATCCAGCACAATACCTCCGGTTTCGTAACCTACGAAGGCAAGGGCATCAATTCCCCGAAGGATTTCGAGGGTAAGACCTACGCAGGCTGGGGCGGCCCGGGTGAAGAGGCAGTCCTGAAAGCCGTTATGACCCAGGATGGTGCAGATTTCTCCAAACTTAACATGGTCATCTCCGACGGTTCCGGTTTCGAAGCACTCAAGGACAAAGTCGATGTGATGTGGTTCTTTGAGGGCTGGGATAATATCAAGTGTGAAATGGCTGATTTCCCGATCCACTATATGCCGGTCCGCGACCTTGACAGCCGCCTCGATTACTACACCCCAGTCATCATCGCCAACGATGATACACTGAAAAACAAACCAGAAATGGTTAAGAAATTCCTCGCAGCCACCGAAAAAGGCTATGAATATGCAATCGCAAACCCGGATGAGAGCGCTGAAATCCTGCTCAAATACACCCCGGATTCTTCCCCGGAACTGCTTCAGAAATCCCAGGAATATCTGGCTGACAAGTACATGGAGGATGCCGATCAGTGGGGTATCATGAAAGATGAAGTGTGGGACAACTACACCGATTTCATGGTTGAGTACGGAGTGATCGACAAGGCCATCCCGGCGGCTGACTGCTACACCAATGAATTTCTTCCGGAGAAATAAATAGAATCATCAAAAAATAGAATGATTGCGGTTCTTCCGCAAAACAATTAACACAATTCACGTGCGCCCGCCCATTCTGCCCCAAACACGGACAGGCATGGTTCCGGGCGTACCGTTTTATTGGACTATTTGAACTATGAGGTATTTCTATGAAACTAGAACTTCAAAACATTTCCTTTTCCTACGGGACACAGGAAATCCTGCACGATTTAAGTTTTTCCGTGACAGAGGGCGAATTTGTCAGCCTGCTCGGACCGTCCGGCTGCGGCAAATCCACCATTTTAAAGCTTTTAACCGGAGTCCTGACGCCGTCTGCCGGAATCATCCGCGCCGACGGGGACGAGATCCGCGGGGTATCCGGCCATTTCGCCTATATGCCGCAGAATGACCTTCTCTTCCCGTGGAAAACAATTTTGGACAATGTCTGCCTGTATGGACAGATTCACGGTTCCCTGGCGCAGGCACGCGAGGAGGCGCTGAAAAACTTCCCTGCCTTCGGTCTGACCGGCTACGAAAACAGCTATCCGTCCTCCCTCTCCGGCGGAATGCGGCAGCGCGCGGCTTTTTTACGGACTGCCCTCTGTCAGGCAGATATCCTGCTTCTCGACGAACCGTTTGGCGCCCTCGATGTCATCACGCGCAGTGAAATGCAGGACTGGCTTCTGGCCATGCGCGCCCGCTTAAACCGCACCGTCCTTCTCGTCACACACGATATGGACGAGGCGATCTATCTGTCCGACCGCATCCTCATCCTGAATCCGGCACCGGCCGGGATTGTCAGCGAGATCCGGATCGATGAAAAGAATCGGAATCGGAACTGGCTGTATGAGCAGGGAGAACTGCGGAAAACGATCTCACAAAAAATCAAGGGATTTTAATAACAAATTTTAATGTGGTCGAAAGAGTCTCGTCATAAGTCTGCCTTTTGATGCATTCTGATGTATTTTTTCAAAAGGCGGGGTTCCATGATATATCGCATTTGTACACATATCTTTCTCTTACAATTATACAAAGCACCATCTTAGGAGGTTATTTTTCATCATGCCATCCATTTATCCACTCATCGATGCCCATACACATCTGGGAAGTGACTCCGAACGGAACGAACGCCAGAAAAAACAGATTTTAAGCCTCGTCTGCGCTTCCACGCCGTCCGAAGCCGAAGCACTTTTTAAAACTGCCAAACCTTACCTTCTCCCCACCGCCGGGCTGCATCCCTGGCAGACAGCATCGTATTCCATAAATGATATGTTTCCTTACCTCACTGCCTACCCAGTCATCGGAGAAATCGGCATGGACAGCGTCTGGTGTGATGTCCCCCTGG